>JASHPP010000582.1 GCA_030038035.1 Trebonia sp. | reverse complement strand
GCAGCCCGCCGTCCTGCGGCGTCATGATGTGACCCCGCTCGTGCCGGGCGGGCGGACCGCGTCGCTGGTGATCGCGCCGGGCAGGGGGATGACGTTCGCGAATGACGCCGGGCCGCGCAAGAACGCCGCCGCCCCGCCGTCCCCGGCAGCCGCGGCAGCGGGCTGGTCGCGGTCGGTGCCAGCTGCCAGGATGCCCTTGACGGTCCGGTAGGACGGGTCGCCGGCGGCGGCCGCCTTGGCGCAGGCGGCCTCGAGCCGGGCCGGGTCATGCCTGTCGGCCAGCCCGATCACGCCCTGGGCAGCGCGGAGCCGGTAGAGGGCGTTGTCGGCGAGCAGCCCGCTGATGACCTGCTCACACGCCGGGCCGATGCCGGCGGCCTGGCGGCGGCACCAGGCCGGGGTGCGCATGTGGAAGGCGATCTTCTCCGGCGGGTAGTCGGAAAAGTCGGTCTGCTTGCCGCGCACCTTGCGCGGGTGGGTCTTGACCAGGTTGCCGCCGATGAAGAACTGCACCATCGTGGCGGTCAGGCGCACGTCGGCGGTCTTGCCGATGTGCTGCCACGGCACCGAGTACAGCACACGGTCGACCTGGGCGTGGATGTCCGGGCCGATCTTCGCCCTCGCCCAGCTGGCCAGCACGAACGGCTCGCCCGGCAGCGGGCGCAGCGCCTGTCTCTCCACCGCGGCGAACACCGCGGCCGGGGCGGCGCCCTCCAGCGGCCGGCACGCCCGCCGGCCGGCGACCTCCAGGCACCAGCGGACGGCCTCGGCCTGCATCTGGGTCAGCGAGGTGAACTCCCGGCCGCGCCAGAAGCTGTCGCGGATATAGGGCATCGGCCGCTCGACCCGGGCCTTATCGCGGGGCTTCAGCGCCCTGGCCGGGTCGATCAGGCAGCCGTAATGAGCGGCCAGCTCGGCATAGGACCGGTTCAGCTTCGGGTCATACAGGTCGGGCTTGTCCACCCCGGTCTTCAGGTTGTCGGGCACCAGCCGGGCCGGCGCGCCGCCGAAGAACCCGAACGCCGCGACATGGCACTCGGTCCAGGCCCGCTGGTCCATCACCAGCACCGGGCGGACGAACAGGTGCCGCGAGCACGCCAGCACCATCACGAACGCCCACACCGTCCGCAGCCTGCCGGTCACCGGGTCCAGCCACCGGCCCAGCTGCCCGTAATCAATCTGCGCCTGCTCCCCGGCCTCAGACGGCCGCGGGTTCCACACCACCACCTGCGACCGGCGAGTCTCTTCCGGGATGTTGGCCGCGACATAGCGGCGGAAGCTGGCCACGCTGGCCGCCAGGCCGTGCTCGTCCCGCAGCCGCTGCCAGATCGTCGACATCCGCACCCCGGCCTTGACCTGCGCGACGATGTAATCGTGGTGCCCGGCAATCTGCGGCCAGGTCACCTGCCGCAGCCGGGTATCGGCCAGCTGCGGGAACCAGGCCCGGACCAGCTCCTGCCATTCCTGCTCGCTCTTCGCAGGGCCGCCCGGGGTGATGCCGGCCGCCACCGCCGGCGCGATGTACTTGCGCAGCGTCTTACGGTCCACCCCCAGCGACTGCGACATCTCGCTCAGCGACCGGCCCGCATGCCAGTGCACGAGTATCTCCGTCACATCGATCACGTCGAACGTTCTCCTTGCCATCGGCCTCCCGTCCCAGACGGGAGGACAGGTTGCTCCTGCTCGATGGCCAGGTCCACCACGACACGCACGCCATCCCCATGGGGAATTACGTGATCGAGGCGGGTGGGGAATTACGTGATCGTCACCCCCTCACAGCCGGGGAATTACATGAGCGCCGACACGTTGCGATCCGTAACCAGTGCCTCGTTGACGTCAGAGCGCGCATAGCCGCTCCTGGTGTGCACTCCGTTCACGTAGAGCCATGAATTAGCCATTTCAAATGCCGACCTTGGCGATTGGGCCAGCGAATCCCTCGATGCGACGCAGTCGCTTAGAGTGGAGCGGCGTCCAGCAGGCGGTCATTTGAGCGAGCCTCGCGTTCGCCGGGTTACTGGCTTGAAGATGTCTGACTAGGGGATCCGGCTACGTTCGTAATGTTGCTGATCTGGACGCTGGCGGGCAGTGATCCGCTTTCCAGGAGTTCGGCTAGGTTCTGGGCGGCGGCCTTAGTGAAGCCGTCTGGCTGCGGGCCGCTGAGCGTGACCTGCCCGGAAGTGATCGCGCCTGCGGTCTCTGGCGCCTCCTGGACGTTGCCGTCGAGCACGATCGCTGTCGAGTCGAGGGCAAGGTCGTTGTGGTTGGATCCCGCCGCCGCGTAGTACGTGTTGTACTGGTTAGTGGTCAGCGCGCCGAATGCCCTGGCGGCGGCCCCGTCCAGCGTCAGGTTGACAACCCACTGGGTGCTGCCCTGCTGCGGACTGACCTGTACCCCCGTGAGCTGGGTGCCCTCGACAACTGCCGGGCCAAGCGCGTACTTCGTGCCCGCCGCGTCGCAGGAGACAATCTGGCTGGCGGAATCGTCGTACTGCTCCTGGGCTGGCGTGTACCCGACGGAGGCCATCCAACTGCCGTCCACTTTTCCCGGGTTCGGGCCTGGCTCGCACGCCAGCTTGCCGAACAGCTTCATGGTCGCAGTGCTCACCTCCGCAGCATCCCCGTAAAACCCGGTGCCCGCCGAGGTGCCGGCCTGCGGAGCCACTAGCAGGACAGGCCGGAACATAAGTACCCCGCTCTTCGTGAGGAACGCAAGCTGGCCCTGGCTAGGTTCCGGGCCGGTTAGCAGCACGTCCTGCCCCGCCACTGCCACTTGAAGGTGCTGCAGGCCCAGCAGGCCGACCCTCCGGCGGATTACCGCTGCATCGGCAGCCAGTACGGCCGCCCCCGCCGGGCGTGAAGGTGACAGCGTGACCTCGACGACCCTGCCAGATGTCTGATCGGGCGGCGCGCCTGAAGTGGCCAGGACCAGGGAGACGGCAGTTGCGGCGGCCAGCAGCACGCACGCCATCGCGATCACGAGGAAACGGCGCTTCGGGCGGCCAATCGGCCGCGCCTCGGCATCGCCCAGGCGCCTCTCGGGCCCGGCACGCTGGCCTGCGGAGACGACGTCCACAGTTGGCCCATCGGCGGACTCGGCGGCCGGATCTGATTTCGGGACTGCTTCGTCCGGCCTGCCGGGAGGGCCATCTGGGTCACTAGGCATCCCGGGCGCGGTATGCGAGATCATCCCGATGCCTGGCGGCGGCGCGCCGCCGGGCGGCTGCTGGGTCTGATTGCCGTGCAGGGCCGCCACGGCGGTAGCCGGAACCTGCCCAGCCGGCTCCCGGCGCCCGGATGCCTCAGGAGCGGCATCTCGGGCTGACGTGCCGGAGTCCGGCTGGCGCGCTCCCAGGGCCGCGGAAGCGGCCGCGTCGGTGAGGGTACTGATGACGAACTGTGCATTGGGGCGCCCGGCAGGATCCTTGACCAACAATGCCCTGATCAGGTCCCCCAGCGGCCCGGCGTGCCTTGGCGGGGCCGGGTCCCGGGTCAAGATCGCCGCCATTACGGCCGTCAAGGTGGGGGCACTGAACGGCGGGCTTCCCTCGGTCGAGGCGTACAGTGTGGCACCCAGCGCCCACAGGTCAGTCGGCGGGCCAGCATCACCACCCTCCAGTTGCTCCGGCGCCATGTAGTTCACGGTGCCGACCCGGACACCGCTACCTGTCAGCCTCGTAGTGGCATCAAGAATCCGGGCGATACCGAAATCGGTCACGACGGCCTGCTCGCCAGCCAGCAGGACGTTGTCCGGCTTAAGATCACGGTGCACAATCCCTGCCCGGTGCGCTGCCGACAGCGCAGCCGCGACCTGGGCGCCGATCCCGGCCAGCCGCTACCATGGCAGTCGGCCCAGACGGGTGATCTCCGCACCGAGCGACGGGCCCGCGACGAACCGCATCACGATCCACGGAGCACCTTCTTGCTCCACCACGTCATAGACCGTTACCACTCCAGGGTGGTCGAGCCGGGCCGCGGCGCGTGCCTCACGCAGCATCCGGGCGGCCAGTTCCGCACGCACCTGCTGCGACTGCTGGAGCAGCAGCACTTCCTTGACAGCCACCACACGGTCCAGAAGCTGGTCGTGGCCACGCCATACCCGCCCCATGCCGCCCTCGCCGACCACCTCAGCAAGCAAGTACCGGCCGCCTACCAGCATCCCCGCCCCACCCGGCATGGCAAAAGCATAGGGCCAAACGGGCAAGGTCGGAAATAAACTAGAGAAAGCCAGTCACGCGCGTGCCAGACCACGCACTTCACTGGAAGCCAGGCAGCGGTCCGGCCGACCGCCGAGAATCCTTAGGTCAGTTCGGCAAAGCCAGGCTTCTCGGCCTGGACGGCGAGCATTTAGCGTCGTCACGCAACCCCGGAAGCACGGCAGTACTGACCGAAAATCGGGCGGATACGGCTTAGCCGTATGCGTTTCATTGATCGTTCACAGCGAGATGCAATCGACCTGGAAAGCGCCCCGGAATGGTTATTCTGCATCCCATCGGCGCGAACGTACGACCAGACCGCACAAGCGAATATTCGGCGATCCGGCGCCTTCCGTCTTATGGGCGTCGTCACCGTGCGTATTAGCCTGTGTCGTGCCCGACGTGCGTATTATCGGGATGAGCCGACGGCGATGGCCTCGATCTCGACAAGCTGGCCGGGGTAGCCCAGGACGGTGACGCCGAGCAGGGTGCCGGGCACGTCATGGCCGCCGAAGAAGCCAGCCACCTCATCCCAGGCACTGACCAGATCGCTGCGGTCGCTGCTGTCCACGTAGACGGTCGTCTTGACGACATCTTTGATCGCCGCCCCGGATTCATCCAGGGCCACCGCCAGGTTGCCCAGGGCCTGGCGCATCTGCGCGGCCACGTCGCCCGGGGCCACGACCCGCCCTTGCCGGTCGAGCGGGCAGGCACCTGCGGTGAAGACCAGGTCGCCCTGGCCCACCCTGGCAGCGTAGGCGTAGGGGGCAGCAGGGAACAGCCGGCTGCTGTGGATGAGGTTCACGGCCACGCCAGCAACTCTCCCACGGCACCCGCCATCGGGAGCGGCGGGGACGCTCGTCGCGGGATGCGCTACGGGAACACGACCGCTCGCATGTTCCGGGAGCCGCCTTATTGCGCGGCCACGGGCCCTAACCTAACGCGCTGGTCAGATGAGGCGCGCAGATCTGGATCTCCTGTCGTGCTCGTCATTCTTGGAAGGCACCGGGCAAGGACCGGACGCGAGCCTGGCCAGGCTCGCAGCTATGCCTTCTGGCTCAAGCCCGCCTACTATGTCATCACCGACGGCGACCACCTCGCGGTGTGGAACTACCAGGGCGGCGCTGTGCTGGACCTGCGGGTATGCGAGATTCGGCGCGGACAGCTGCGGGCACAGTTCAGCAGCCTGAACGCGATCCTCAACCCCGAAGCGGCCCTCGCCAAACGCCAGCAGATGATCGGTCGGCTGGCCGGATCACAGCCAGCTCGTGGACGGGGCCTGACGCGAAGCAGCCGTGAGGGACGCCATAATGAGCTTGTGCGGGCAACTAAGCGGAAGCATCCTCTGCGACGGCGGATCGTAGCACCTCCGCCGGGAGTTGACCTTGCTGCGGTTGCGGAGCGCACATCGTACGTGGGCAGCACTGAGCACAAGAAATTTCCTTCTTTCGCAGGTCCTTTCAACCCGCGTGCTGACGCATCTAAATGTGATCCGAAGCTCGCAGATCGAGAAGAGCTAACGCGATGGCTCAGGGAAGCGATTAGCATCGGCAACACCGGCGAGCTATGGGAGGGTGATTTCCCGCGCTATGTTTGGTGTCAGCACGGAGGGGTAATTTATGAGGGACGCTTGTCGAACCCTGGGCTCGGTGAGTACAAAGGATATCCGCTTGAAGCAGATGAACATGTCGAGGGTTTGAAATGACACCTGAACACGAGTTCAAAATCAGATGGGAATGGGAGCCCGCAGAGTCGGTACGCACATCCGAGCACCGTGCCACTTGGGCGCGGATTGAGATAAAGGCCGGTCCCGATTTCGTCACGCTAGTCGAGGATCGAGGATCTGGGAGTTCTCGACGCTCTATCTACTGTCCACTGTACCCTCTCGCCGAGTGGATCGCGTACAACTGGTGGTTCTTGCTAGCAGATTCACGACCATCCAGCTTCCTCGGACACGATAATGTGCTCTCAGCATCGGCGCCGCGCCCTCTTCCCGCCGCACTCTGGGAACACCACTCGGTTCGGTCAAGCGGCGATGGCTTCGCATGGCCTGACCTTCTGATCATTCCAGACGATGAAGAGACGCGCCTGGTATGGGGAAACGACAGTGTCCAATCATCGCGCTTTCCTGTTAGATTTCTCACGCGCGGAGACCTTCGGCTGCGGAGCGATCAAGTCCAGAAGGAACTTGAGCTCCTGGTCACCGAGACCCTTACGCGTCTGGCCGAACAGGGTGTCACCGGCACAGTCCTTGAGAAGGAATGGGCAGCGATTCAGCAGACTGACGCGGAGGAAGCAGAATACTGTCTGGCGGCCGCACGTCTCGGCCTGGATCCGTATTCTGACGCCGAGTCATTCGAGCAGGACATAATCCAAGCGGCTCAAACGCTTAGTGGACAGGTTTTGGAGGACTTCCTTAACGCTGTCAGCCCCGATCACATCGGGAAAGCGTTGTCCTGGGTTTCCTCGGTACGTTCGGCCATCGAACGCGACCAGATACTGCAGAGGTCGTCGATAACGGCCGACTTCGGAGTAATCCGAGAACTACGCAACCTCGCTCACCGTCGCAACGCCAGCGTTATGGACCATCCTTGGGTGGTCGGTTACGAGCAGGCACGGCTAATCCGTCAGCAGTTGGAACCGGACACTACCCGTCGTTTTGCTACTGATCGTTATGTTTCTACTCTTGTCCGAAAGTCGCCTGACTTCAGTCTCCAAGCACTCGGCGCGCCGACGAGTGATCCTCGCCCCGTCGTGGCAATCGGTCAGAGCCGGCCAGCAGCTTCCAACCGCTTCACTCTGTCCAGAGCCCTCTGGCATTACATCTGGGACGACTCCCCAGTATTTGTGGTAACAAGCGCGCACACGCATCGTCAGCGCGTTGAACGCGCATTTGCAGCTGAGTTGCTCGCTCCGGCCGATGGCATCGCGCAACTGCTGGAAAGTCCACCCGAGGCTGCTTCGCAAGAGGAAGTTGAGCAGATTGCTCAGCGCTACGGCGTCTCGTCAATAGTAATCGAACACCAGTTGCAGAATCAGCTCATCGCCCGTGCGGCCTGAGACCCAGGCGACCGCGAGGCCGCAGTTCGAATCTAGGCTGCTCAGGCGGCACATGCAACCCCCGCATCCGATCCGGATGTTCTGCGCGACTGCGCGTGAATATTCCTAGTGTTTCGGTAGACATGCCTATTCGGCGATAAGGAACTGGGCGAGTCGGCATTCCGATCACGCTCAGCGATTACGGCCGGTCTGTGGCCGTCATTCGAGATCCGCGGCTATGAACGGTTTGACGGTCGATTGGTTGCCTTGCCAGAATGAACATTTTGCGCGCCAGCATCTTGTAAGCCACCGCAGTGCAGATCGGATCATGTGGGCGGCGTTAGGCCTGTTACTATGACCTCTACCTTGGTTTTCGGGGTCATTGGTACTTCCACGCTGTGTCGAATAGCCGGTCCCAACCGGCGGGCAGATCTGGTTCGAGGTTACCTAGCTTCTCGCCGGGGTGGCGCAGATTGTAGTACTTCTTGTACAGCTCACCGACAGTATCGATCGCGGTGTCGAGTTCGCCCCAGGTGATTATCGCCACTCCCGCGTATCCTGCACGCGTAGCGTCGGCTTGATGCGCCACGGACTGATCGACAACGCGCTTGGCGCTCTCAGCATCATTCGAAAGACGATCGCGATCAGCCCGAACGATATCCTTGTCCACACTAGGTTTCCCGGCCCCAGCGAAAGTGTCAAATACATCGCCCAGAGTGGCCGTGTAAGGAGCCGACTGAGGTCGCGCCTGCAACTCTTGCATAAACCATGCGCGAGTTGCTATCCCCGGCTTGACAGCAAGCTGATCCAGCAACCGCCATAGACTGACAGCATCGGCGCGCCTGTCGACCTGCCGTCGAACGCCTGCCATCTGCGCCACTGAGTAGCACTGCGTCAGCCAGTGCTCGGCGATGCCTGAGCGGTGCACATTCGGATTAGTCTCGATCATCGTGCGGACAGCCCGCCAGATCCTTCGCGAGTGGTGAAGCCCTAGCACCTCGTCCTTGAGCGCATCGAAACGAGTGCACCAGTGTGCCCAGTCATTTGCGGAAGCCACGAGAACACAGTATTGCGAGTGCGCCAGTACGGCGGTCGGATTCCTATGGCTCCGAGGAGCCGCCACGGCGCGCCGGGGCAACCTCAGAGGGTGCGTCATGATCAGGTCGTAAGTGCGGAGGGCTCGGGCACCGCGTCAAACCGCGTGGGCGGGTCTCATGGATAAGGTTGCGGGCATGCCTTCGGGTGGGGTTGCTCACGGGATTCTGTATGGGCGGGATCAGCAGGTTCTGGACCTGCTGACCACCCGGGTGCCCGTGACGGTGATATGCGGCGACAGCGGCGTGGGGAAAACCCGGGTTCTGGAGGAGGTCGTCGCCCGGTTCGGCGGGGTTGCCCCGGCTCCGGTTGTGGTGGGGCATGCGCCTGCGGCACTGCAGGCTAGCCTGCTTGACGCGCTGGGGGCTGCGGCCGCGCTGATCGCGGAAGACGAAGGCGCGGCGAAGAGGGTCGGCAGGCTGCTGGTCGAGGGCGGACGCCGTCTGGCCAGAGCTAAGGCCAGCGAGGTCGGGCTGGCCGTCGCGCGGATCGTCCTGGGAGCCGTCCGCGACCGGGTTGGCCAGAACGTCACCGACGTGATCACTGAGTACTTCGACCAGGTCAGGGAGGCTGCGGCTGACGACGTAGCCGTACGGATCCGGCAGGCTAGCGACCCTGACGTGATCCACGCCATCGCCGTCCTGGCCGCTGATGTTGCTGACGCCGCGGGCGGCAAGAGGATTCTGCTCCCGCTGGACAACGTCAACCACATCCAGGCCGAGGACCGAGGCCGACTGATGGACCTTCGCCCGTTGCTTCCGGACAAAGTATCGGTCCTGTGCACGTTCACGGGTGTCTGCGCTGCAGACCAGTCGATCCTGGATGAGTACACCCGGGCCGGGATCACGGTGTACCCGCTGTTCGGCCTGGAAGAATGGGCGATAGAGCAGTGGCTCAGCGCTGAGGGACTTCCCCCGGACATGGCAAAGCAGGTGCTGGTCAACACCAACGGCTACGGGTTCGATGTGGCCAACGCCGTGCAGTTGCTCAGGACAGGTCGGCCCCTGACTGATGCAGCTGGCCGGAGCGGCCGGGAGGAAGTGCTGCGCGCAGCTACTAGTCAGGCGCTGCGGGGACTCGATACAGGCTCCCACGTCGCCGCGCTGAAGCTGAGCGTGCTCAGTGCGCCGCTGCCTTCGCGATATGCCGCCGCGTATCTCGGGATGGAGCCTGCCGCCTGGGCTGTTACGCAGGGGCGGCTGGTCGACAGCCGCATCTTCGTGCCGGGCAACCCGCCGTGGTTTCACGACCAGCGCCGCCGCCTGCTGCGCGAGCAGGTCCAAGACAGCGACCTGCCCGGGTACCTGCGCGCGGCTGGCACTCAGCTGCGCGCCATGGCCGAAGCGGGTCCCGGAATGCCCGCAGACGCGCTCACGCAGTACGCGGAGATCAGCGACACGCTGGTCAGCCTCGGCGCCGCTGACCCGTCCGTCGCCGCTGTGGCACAGCTCAGCGAAAGCGCCCTCGCCGTGCTCGGCGCGATCATCGAGCTGGCCGACGGCGACGGCCCCGGCCCTCGCAGCGAGCAGGTTCTCCTGTACGCCCGGGACATTTTCCGGTGCAGCGGAGACCCGTCGGCCGCGCTAGCCGAGCTGCGGGACTCAGAGCTGGCGGTTACGCCGTCGGATGAGCACCAGACCTCAGTCGTCCTGCGTCCCGGATCCTCCGAAGCAGTGATTTACGCGTACGGGAAGATCGGGCTGCGGCTCGGGCGCATCCCCTTTCCCCGGATAGCGTCCCTGGTCTTCAACGGCCGGCTGCGGACAGCCTTGGGTCCGTTCGCTCATGCCTTTTACGGCGTCGGGAAACCTTCCCTCTGGGAACTTTCCAGGCAGGACTTGCCGCCGCGCGCCCGGCTCCCCCATCTGCCGCCGCTGCTCGCTATCCGCAGGCAGCCTCGCCTGTTCATCCGCGGGCTGTTCGGCGATACCCCGATCTACGCCGCCGTCGCCTACCACAATCAGCCTGAGCGCGACACCGCCCTGACCGGTCTCAGGGAAATGCCGGCAGGGTCGTTTCTCGGCCAGCAGGTCGTGCTGACGTCCGTAACGGGAAAGCCGGACGACCCCTTGCCCTCGCGCCGCCTCGCCTGCGCCTTCGAGCGGGCTCTCGGCTTCCCGGTCGGGAACACCACCAATTCTTCCGACTCGGTGATCCACGGCGTGAAAATTCCCCGCCAGGACGCTGTCGAGCAGCAGCTCGAAGCACTGAACCTGCTGGCCGAACTGTCCAACGAGCGCGAGCGGCAGGTCACAGGCCACCAGGCTGCCCGTTACGGGCTGCTGCGCTGGGTTAGCCCCGACGGCCAAGCTGAGCTGACCGCGGTCGTGGCGAACGCCAGCGGCATCATCGAGCTGAAAGACGTGCCGATAGATGTCGTTCGCACATTCGACCGGGTTGCTCTCGGGCAGTTGGCGGGGCTTCTGCCCGGCCAGCGCATCGGCCACATGCAGTCTCGCGCCGGGCATCAGACCGAGGTGACCGACCTGCAGCTGGCAGTCAACGAAGTGACAAGGTACGCCAGGATGATCGACGGGTACAACGATCCGCAGGTCGCCCGCAGGCAGCTCCCAGCCGACGTCAGCTACCTGCAAAGCTTGATCCAGGAGCAGCTCGACGAACGGGAGACGATGGCACGGCACATCGCCGACCGCCTCGGCCGCGCTCTGCCGTCCGGCCGGGACGTTTACCTGCTGGTCGACCCGCATGTCCGCGACCGCGGCATGATCCCCTGGGCAGGGCAAGACGCAACCATCGTGACAGCGCAGATGCTCGGCACCTCCCCGCGCGTCCTGATGGCCGTGGAACCGCATGAGGAGTTCTCTCCTGACCGGGACTGGGTGGACAACTTGACAGCTCAGGTGGAAAGGGTGTTCGGGGTGACCGACGTAAAACTCGTCGGCAGCGGCCTCTCGAGCGCGCTTGATGCGGTGTCCAGTCTCCTCGGCCACATGTTCAACGACATCCTCCTGATCTGAATGCTCCGATCCGGGAGCGATTGGTCTTCGGACCGGACGTGGAGCTGCTGAATTCGCCTATGAATGCGACGAGGCACGGCTCTCCGAAGCACGAACCAGAACTGGCCGCTCTGCGCACAGTGGACGGTCTATGCCGCGCGATTACCGGCTGCGCAGAGTCGGCGTTCGGCAGCCAAACCGCGAGCAGCGCTCATCGGCCGATGATCCTCTTCGTGATGTGGGCCACGGAGGCCTCTCGTACCTGCCAATGGGGTTACATCCCCCAATCGCCACGAGCGGTTGTCTCTACCTGTGCGCGAGGATGTCGGCGAGCCGGGTGGAAGCCAGGTCAGCCGCGAGGACGCCGCTGAAC
>JASHPP010000581.1 GCA_030038035.1 Trebonia sp. | reverse complement strand
GCAGGCCGCGGCCCGGGCGACGGCTTCGGGCGCCGGAGCAACCGCCCGCGCGACCGCGACACTGCCGGCCCCCACCCCCGCGACGTCGCCGGCTCGCCCGCAAGCCACCGCGGCGCAGCTGCTGATGCCGGTCAGCGCGGTCGCGTTCGGCCCGGCAGGTTCCGCCGACGGCGACAACCCGCAGAACGCGGACCGCGTTCTCACCGGCTCCTCCGGCGGCTGGCTCACCGACTGGTACACGACCGCGAGCTTCGGCGGCCTGAAGACCGGCACGGGCCTGCTGCTCGACATGGGCCGGACCGTCACGATCACGTCCGTCCGGCTCACGCTGGGCGGGCTGCCGGGCGCCAGCCTGGAACTGCGGCTCGGCACCGTGCCTGAACTCCCCGGCCTTCGCGTGGTCAAGGCCGCCACGGCCACCGGGGACGTGCTCACCCTGCGGCTCACCAAGGCGGTGAGCGCACGGTATGTCCTGCTCTGGTTCACCAGGCTGCCGCCGGACGCCGCGGGAACCTACCAGGTGTCCGTGCGCCAGGTCACGGTCGATGGCCGGCCGTAGCGAGACCGCGGAGACGGTTACGCTAGGGGCCGTGCAGACCGAAACGCCGCTGGTCGGCGTCGTCATGGGCAGCGACTCGGACTGGCCGGTGATGAGCGCGGCGGCCGAGGCCCTCGATGAGTTCGGCGTGTCCTACGAGGCGGACGTGGTGTCGGCGCACCGCATGCCGAGGGAGATGCTCGCCTACGGCGAGCAGGCGGCGCAGCGTGGCCTGCGGGTCATCATCGCCGGCGCCGGCGGCGCCGCGCACCTGCCGGGCATGTTGGCGTCGGTGACGCCGCTGCCGGTGATCGGCGTCCCCGTGCCGCTGAAGTACCTGGACGGGCTGGACTCGCTGCTGTCGATCGTGCAGATGCCGGCCGGCGTCCCCGTGGCGACCGTGGCGGTGGGCGGCGCGCGCAACGCGGGGCTGCTCGCGGTGCGCATCCTGGGGGCGGCGGACCCGGCACTGCGGGCCAAGATGACTGATTTCCAGGCCCGTCTCACGGAGCAGGCCCGTGCAAAGGGCGCGGCACTGCGCTCCACGCTGTAGTTCCCTATTCCGAACGATCCCGTCCGTCTCCCCAGCGCCCAGTTCTCCCTCGCGGCTAGCCACATCCCACACTCCCCGTCGCCAGCCCGATATCGGTTCGGGCACGGTGCCGTCCCGGCGTTTTGCGCCTGACATCGTTGGGCATCTTCGGATCGGCGCAGGCAACCGGAACGGGACTGGCTGCACGTGACCGGAGGGGAGGACCGGTCGCACTGCGCGCTTGGGTCAAGGGGGATAGCATGGCGCTCTCGGTTGCCAAGAGCCGTCCGTTCCGCGTCTTCGGGCTGTACCGCAGCAGCGGCAAGCACGCCGCGCCGCGCGGCACCGTGCCGCGTGCCGCCGCGAAGTCACCGCGCCGGGCCGCGCACGCCGCATCGATGCCGGCGCACACCGGCCCGCAAGACGGCCAGGAGAAGGCCGCCTGACCCGAGTTACCATCGGGTAATGAGCACGTTCGCGCTGTCCGAAGAGCACGAGGCGCTCCGCGAGGCGGTCCGCGCGCTGGCCGATGACAAGATCGCGCCGCGGGCCGCGGAGATCGACAGGACCGCGGAGTTCCCCTGGGACGTGTACGAGGCGCTGGTCAAGGCCGACTTCCACGCCCCGCACATCCCAGAAGACTACGGCGGCGCCGGCGGCGACGCCCTCGCCAGCGTGCTCGTCATCGAGGAGGTCGCGCGGGCGTGCGCCACGTCCTCCCTGATCCCGGCGGTGAACAAGCTCGGCACGATGCCGCTGCTGCTCGGCGCCTCTGACGAGGTGAAGCGGCGCTACCTGCCGCCGGTGGCGCGCGGCGAGGCGATGTTCTCCTACGCGCTGTCCGAACCGGAGGCGGGCTCGGACGCCGCGGCGATGCGCACGCGGGCGGCGCGCACAGGGACGGGCTACGTGCTCAACGGGGTGAAGCGGTGGATCACCAACGCCGGGATCTCGAAGTTCTACACCGTGATGGCGGTGACCGACCCTGCCGCCGGCCCGAACGGCATCTCCGCTTTCGTGGTCGAGGACGGTGACGCCGGGTTCAGCTTCGGCGCGCCAGAGCACAAGCTGGGCATCAAGGGCTCGCCCACCAGGGAGCTGTACTTCGACAACTGCGAGATCCCCGCGGGCCGGCTGATCGGCGCCGAAGGGGAGGGGTTCAAGATCGCGCTGCGGACGCTGGACCACACCAGGGTCACGATCGCCGCGCAGGCACTGGGGATCGCGCAGGGCGCGCTCGACTACGCGCTCGGCTACGTCAGGGAACGCAGGCAGTTCGGCCGCGCCGTGGCCGACTTCCAGGGCGTGCAGTTCATGCTCGCCGACATGGCGATGAAGCTCGAGGGCGCCAGGCAGCTCACCTACGCGGCGGCGGCCCGGTCGGAGCGGGCGATGGCGGGGGAGCGGGTGCCCGACCTGACGTTCTTCTCCTCGGCCTGCAAGTGCCTGGCCTCGGACGTGGCGATGGCGGTGACGACGGACGCCGTGCAGCTGCTCGGCGGCTACGGCTACGTCAGCGACTACCCGGTCGAGCGGATGATGCGCGACGCGAAGATCACCCAGATCTACGAGGGCACCAACCAGATCCAGCGCGTGGTCATGGCCCGCCAGCTGCTGAAGGGGTAATGACGGGCCGCTGACCCGGCTCACGGCGATGAGGGCAATACTGCGCCCGCGCCGTTGCCGCGGGCGCCTGGCTGGCTGCCAACGGCGGTGCGGGAAGCGGTTGGCTGCGGGAGGAAGGTGACGTCGACGGCGAGGCCGCCTTCGGGCACGGCGCGTGCCGCGATCGTGGCGCCGTGGGCGGTGGCGATGGCGCGGACGATGGACAGCCCGAGGCCGTGGCCGCCGTCGCGGCGGACCGGGCGCGGACCGAGCCGCGCGAAGGGCTGGAACAGGTGGTCGACCTCGGCCGGCGGGATGACCTGCCCCGAGTTCGTCAGCGAGAGGACGGCGCGACCGATGCTGGTCGCGGTGGCGACCTGGATGTCCCCGCCCGGGACGTTGTGCCTGACGGCGTTGTCGATCAGGTTGGTCACCAGCTGCTGGACCAGCAGCGGGTCACCGTCGAGGATGGCGGGCTGGATGTCGGTGCTGACGTGCAGGCCGAGGCGGCCGATCGCGGGGCGGGGGACGGCCAGGGCTTCGGTGGCGATGACAGCCAGGTCGAGGGGCTCGCGCTGGCCGGCGCCGGCTTCGCCGTTGGCCAGGGTGAGCAGCGCCTCGATGAGGCGTTCCTGCTCGGCGTTGGAGGCGAGCAGCTCCCGGCTGACCGCCCGCCAGGTGCCGGCGGTGCTGGCCGGGTCGGCGAGGGTGACCTGGAGCAGGGCGCGTTCCCTGGTCAGCGGCGTGCGCAGCTCGTGCGAGGCGTTGGCGGCGAACCGCCGCTGGGCGTCGAACGAGGCCTCAAGCCGCGCGAAAAGGTTGTCGAGCGTGTCGGCGAGTTCCTTGAGCTCGTCGTCCGGCCCGTGCAGGGCCAGCCGCTCGTGCAGGCTGCTGGCGGCGATCCGCCGGGCGGCGGCGGTGATCGTGCGCAGCGGGCGCAGCACCCGGCCGGCGATGACCCAGCCGATCGAGCCGGCGGCTGCCACGATCGCGGCCAGCGCGATCGCGCAGACGATCAGGATCTCCCGCTTGTCGTAGTTGACCTGCGGCTGCGTCTTGGCAAGCAACTCGGCAAACTGAGCGGC
>JASHPP010000076.1 GCA_030038035.1 Trebonia sp. | reverse complement strand
GCGCTCGGCGCGCAGGCCGGGTCGCGCACCGCCCCCTGGTACGAGCGAGCCGGAGTCGAGCTGCGCACCGGCACGGCCGTCGAGTCCGTGCAGCGCGGGGGCCTGGCGCTGGCCGGCGGCGGCTGGCTCGCGGCTGACGAGGTGGTCACGGCCGTCGGCGTCAGGCCGGCCGTGGGCTGGCTGGCAGGCTCGGGCCTGCTGCTGGACAACGGCGTCGCGGTCGATTCCCGCCTGCGCGCATCGCTGCCAGGCGTCTACGCGGCGGGCGACTGTGCCGCGTTCGAGTCCGTCCGGTTCGGCAGGCGGCTGCGCGTCGAGCACTGGGACAACGCGCTGCGCGCCCCTGAGGCGCTCGCCGTCAACATCCTCGGCGGCGGGCAGGTGTACGACCCGGTGCCGTACTTCTGGTCCGAGCAGTTCGGCCGCATGGTCCAGTACGCGGGCCACCATGACCCCGCCGACCGCCTCATCTGGCGCGGCGACCCGCAGGCGAGTACCTGGTCCGCCTGCTGGCTGGCGGGCACCGTCCCGGCCGGTGCCCGCCTCACCGCTGTGCTGGCCGTGGACCGGCCGCGCGACCTGCTGCAGGCACGCCGCCTGATCGCCGACGGCGCCGAGGTCGACGTCACCCGCCTGGGCGACCCCGCCATCCCGCTGAAGGACTGCGCCAGGTAACCGCGATCGCGCGCACTGTCCCGGTCGGCAGCGGATGAATGCCGACAGCGGATGAATGTTGCATCGAGCCGGCTATAGGCGGCTGAATGTCACATTCATCCGGCCCGGAGCAGCGTTGGCGCAGGACCCGCTATATGTGCAAGCGTCGAATTGCGGCTGTTCGCGAGCTGTACCAGACTTGCCGTGCCGATTCCGCACAAGAGCGAGGGAGGGCCGCCATGGAAGACCGTATCGAACAGCGGATCACCATCAGGGCGACGCAGGACAAGGTGTGGCAACTGGTCACCCGGCCCGGCTGGTGGCTGCCTGGGAGCAGTGCGGAACCGGCCCGCGGCCCGGGGCGGGTCACCGTCGAGTACGGCGACGACCACCGGCCGTACGTCATCGACGTGATCCGCGTCGAGCCGCAGGGTTACGTCTCGTTCCGCTGGGCGAGCGCCTTCGGCGGCGCGGCGCCCGCGCAGGCCAAGTCGACCCTGGTCGAGTTCTATGTCCGGCCGGTCGGGGACGAGATCGGCGTCACGGTCGTGGAGAGCGGGTTCACGTCGCTCGACCTGCCGGAGGCACTGCGCGAGGACGAGTGGAAGGGGAACACCGGCGGCTGGCAGTACGAGATGGCGGGGCTGCGGACCCACGCTGAGCAGGGGCGGTGACCGCGGCGGCCGTCGACGCGGACCGGGTGTTCACCGCGCTCGCTGATCCGCGCCGCAGGGAACTCCTTGAGTTGCTCGGGCGCACTCCCGGCTGCAGCGCGAGCAGCCTGGCGGCCAGCCTGCCCGTCTCTCGCCAGGCGGTGGCGCAGCACCTGGCCGTGCTCGAGGACTCAAGCCTGGTCAGCAGGCGCCGGGCCGGGCGCGAGGTGCTGTTCAGCGTCCGGCCGGAGGGACTGGCGGCCACCGCGGACTGGCTGACCGGCCGGGCGGCCGTGTGGCGGGAGCGGCTGGAGGGCCTCAGGAAGCAGGCAGAAAACGGGTAGTTGGCTGCCGGGCGGCGAAAAGGTGACACCGAGGCGACATGCGGCGAACGGCCTCGCACCCCGCGGAAGGGGAATACGCGCTCATTGACGGAAACGTGACTGGTTTGGGAACGGCCGGGACGTGGGAGATTGGACTCGTGGCACAGATAGACCCCGTGACCGACGCCCTCGTTGGCGATTGGCTGTCACTCCCCGAAGTTGCCGCAAGGCTTGGCATACCCTCCAGCCGCGTGAAGCAACTGCTCCGCGACCGCAAGCTGCTCGCCGTCACCCGGCCCGCCGGGGGGCGCGGCGTGCCGGCCGCCTTCCTCGAAGGAGCGCAGATCATCAAGGGACTCTGCGGGACGCTGACCGTGCTTTTCGACTGCGGGTTCGACGAGAAGGAAGCGCTCCGCTGGCTGTTCACGGCCGACGACACGCTGCCAGGGACGCCGATCGAGGCGCTGTGCAGCCGCCGGGGCACCGAGGTCAACCGGCGCGCCCAGGCCCTGGCGTTCTGACCGAGCACCGGTAAACGGCGTCCCGACCTAAACTCGCGTTGCACCGAAGGCCTGCCTGCCGCCGTGGCGGGTGCCGGGCGCCGTGCCGCATGCCCGCTGACGACAATCTTGTGGCCAGAGCACAGGAAATCGTCCGGCAGGTTATGCTTAGCCACATGCCGCCGAGACCTCGCAGTCCGCACCTCGTGGTAAGCAGCACCGCGCCACGGGCGAAGGGTGCCAGCACGCCGCACGCAGCCACGGCCAGCGCCAGCGCCCGCCGGGCACCGCTGATCTCCGATCTGCTGAAGGCGGGTCAGCGGTCGTTCTCGTTCGAGTTCATGCCACCGAAGACGCAGGTCGAGGAGCAGCAGCTGTGGCGGGCCATCCGGCAGCTCGAGCCCTTGAAGCCGACGTTCGTTTCCGTGACGTACGGGGCGGGCGGCTCCACCAGGGAGCGGACGGTCCGGGTGACCGGGCGGATCGCCGCGCAGACCTCGCTGACCCCGGTCGGCCACCTCACCGCGGTCAGCCACTCGGTCCAGGAGCTGCGGCACGTGATCGGCTCGTACGCCGACGTCGGCGTGCGCAACGTCCTGGCCCTGCGGGGTGACCCGCCCGGTGACCCGAACGCGGCCTGGGTTCCGCACGCGGCAGGCCTGCGGCACGCACATGAACTGGTTCGGCTGGTCAGGTCGTCCGGCGATTTCTGCGTGGGCGTCGCGGCCTTCCCTGAGCTGCACCCCCGCTCGCCGGATGCCGAGACCGACGTACGGCACTTCGTGGCCAAGTGCCGCGCCGGAGCGGACTTCGCGATCACGCAGATGTTCTTCTACCCCGACGATTACCTGCGCTTGCGAGACCGGGTCGCGAGCAACGGCTGCGCGGTGCCGATCATCCCGGGCATCATGCCGGTGACGAGCCTGCGGGTGGTCGAGCGCGCGCTGCAGCTCGGCAGCTGCAAGGTGCCCGCCGGCCTGCTCGACCGCCTCAGGAGGGCGGACAGCGACCACGACGCGGCGCTGGTCCGCGAGATCGGGGTCGACTACGCCGCCGGCCTGTGCGACAGGCTGCTCGCCGAGGGCGCGCCCGGGCTGCATTTCTACACGCTCAACTGGTCGCGCGCGACCAGGGAGATCTACCAGCTGCTCGGCCTCGGCGAGCGGGGCGCTCCCCCCGTCCCTGGCGTCCCAGGTTCCCCAGCAGTCCCCGGCGTCCCCGGCGTGTCTGGTGAGTCCGCCATGCCAGCCGGGGGCCGCTCAGGCACCGCCGCCGTCGCCGGGCGCAGCGGCAGCGTGGCGCCCATCACCGCGTAGGCCGGTTCGCCGCCGGAGAAGCGAAAGCCGGTCAGCAGGTCGGTGAACCCGACTCCCCGGTACAGCCTCCTGGCCCGCGACTCGGCGTCCGCCGTGGACAGCACGGCCGTGCGCTCGGGCCGGCCGCCGGTGAGCCGCAGGAGGAGTTCACGGCCGATGCCTGCGCCCTGGTAAGCGGGCATCACGTGCAGTTCCGCGACCTCGAAGGAGTTCGCGAGCCACCCGGTCGCACCCGGCGCAGCCGACACGGCCAGGGCCCCGGCGACGATGTCGTGCCACCACTGGCCCGGCGCGCCGTGGAAGCCGTAGGTGAACCCGGCGAGCACCGGCCCGGCGGCGGCCGCCAGCGCGCGGAACCCCGGGTTGGCGGCATGCCGGTCCAGGATCGCCTCCCGCCCGGCCAGCATCCGTTCCGGCGGGTTCATGGCGGCCGTGTACACCGCGACGAACCGGTCGATCCCGCGCCGGAACTCGGCAGGCCCGAGCTCGGTGAACGTGACCGTCTGCATCATCACCGACAGCTTACGGGACGCTGCCTGCCGTGGTCTTCCCGCTCCGGCAGTCACTTAGGGCTCGCGGATAGACAACACGCGGAATCTGGCCGCCCGCGCCACCAGGGCCTGGCCTCGTGGGCAACCCCACAGTCCCCTGCTGCCACCGTTCCCGCATCGCGCGGTCCCGGCACCGCCGGCCAGCCAACGGGAAAGACCCCTGCGCCCCCGGAACCGCCGGGTTTCACCGCGGCTGGCCGTCTCGGGCGTGCCGCGGGCGGCACCATCGGGACGATTTGTCCGGATTGAGGTAGTTGATCCCGCTTGACGATGCCGCGGGTGCTGGCGGGACCGTGCCGGGCAGGCTCTTAACGCCGGGCCCCGGCCCCTCGGCCCCCGGCCGCCCGGCGGCCCCGGAATGTCAGACCCCCCGTATACCTTCGAACGTGTAAGCAAATAGGCTGGACATTGCCACGAACCTGTGTTCGAATAAAGGGATGGCGAACTCCGGCCGCCGCGACCCCCGGCGGCCGGCCGCTGACCGGGCGGGGCGTGGGGAAGCGCCTCGCCCGGTCAGATCTCCCGTGACGGGACGAGCTGCGGCACAGACCAGAGGAAGTGACGACCATGATCAGCACGCTGCCAGCGATGGGCAACGAAGTGCCAACGCGTGCTCGCGCGGGATCTGGCAAAGACGTGCCAGCGTTTGACAGGGGAGGGTATCCCGGGCAACCGGCACATCATGGGCGACCGGGGCAAGCGGCGCTGACCGGCCCGCCGCAGCTGGTTTCCGCGACCGTGCTGAACTTGCTCGAGACCGCGCGGCGCGGCCTGGCCGAGGCCGGCGCCGAGAGCGATCCGGGAACCAGGTACGTCTGCGCGCACCTGGCCGCGCTGCGCGCGGCGGCGGCGATCGTCGCCGCCAGGGGGGAGCCGGGCACCGGGAGCCGCCGCAGGCGGCCGCGCAGCGTATGGGAGCTGCTTCCCCAGGTTGAGCCCACGCTCGCGGAATGGGCCGCGTTCTTCGCCGCGAGCGCGGCCAAGCGCGCCGCGGCCGCGGCGGGCCTGCCGCGCGCGGCGACCGCACGCGAGGCGGAGGACCTGCTCAGGGACGCGGGGACGTTCCTGTCGGTGGCCGAGCGGGCGCTCGGCGTCGATATCCAGCCGCAGCTTCCGCTGCGGTCGGCGAGCTGAGCCGCCCACCCGGCAAACCGCGGGCCCCAGGCCCCAGGCCGGGTGGGCGGCGGGTCTTAGAAGGACGACTCGATGCTGTTGCTGCGTGCGTCGGCGTCGAGCACGCCCCAGCTGATGAGCTCTTCGGTGAGGTCAGTCGGGGACTTGTCGTAGATGACGGCGAGCGAGCGCAGATCCTCGTGCCGCACAGAGAGCACGCGGCCGTTGTAGTCGCCGCGCTGCGCCTGGATGGTGGCGACGTAACGCGCGAGCGGGCCGATTTTCTCCTTAGGCAGCTGGTTCATCCGCTCAAGGTCAATCACGAGCTTGGGGGCGCTCGCGATCGGGGTGGGGGCAGCGTCGCCTGGCAGGAGCTCGGAAACCGGGACTCCGTAGAACTCGGCCAGTTCGGCGAGCTTCTGGACGGTGACCGAACGGTCACCGCGCTCGTATGAACCCACCACGACGGCCTTCCACCGTCCGCGGGACTTCTCCTCAACTCCGTGAAGTGAGAGTCCCTGCTGTGTGCGGATGGCGCGCAGTCGCGCGCCGAGGGTCTTGGCGTACTCAGATGGCATTTTTCCTCGGTTTCCCGGCCAGTCGTCGCTTACGGTAACGGTTACGCACAGTGACGGTAAGGCCGCGAGAGCCGCAAGGTCAAGCCGAATGGCAAAAACTGGTTGAACTCGTCCAGTAACCGGCCTTGCCCTCCCGGATTGCTCCCTACCCTCCGTCGGAACGCGACAACCCCTATGTAATCGGCATTCTCTTGCGCGAGGCGGCCGGAAGAGGGGTCGCCCACGCTCTCGGAACGTAATGACAGCGTATGTCCAGAGTGATCTAAATCACAACTTCCATGATCACCGCATCAGCCGAAGTCCGGCGATTCCCGCAGCCCCCGGGCCTGGCCGACAACGAAAGCCAAGCTCAGCGGGCGGTTACGCAGGGGAACAGATTGTATTCAGCGACTGAAGCGACTATCGATTCCCTTTGCTTCTAATGTTATATATGACCATTTCAGCGGCCAAACCGGAGCGGCGGTGAGAGGTACCCCGGCGGTGCCTGGGACACGTCGGCGGCGCGGGCCGGCGCGCGCCGGCGCCGGGAGATGAGTCACCGCCTGCGCGGCTGGTCCTGGTACCGTTAGCGGCGTAGGCATCCTTTAATGACCGTCCCGTGAGACGGGGAAGGAGGTCGTGACTCATGTGCGCGATGCGGCCTGAACCAGGCCACGAGCAGGGCGCCGGCAGTCCTGGCTGGAAGGCGGTGCTCACCCCCGAGGAGATTCGCCGCGCGCTGAGCCGTATCGCGCACGAGATCCTCGAGCGCACGCACGGCGGCGCGGGGGTTGTCCTGCTCGGCATCCCCACCCGGGGAGTTCCGCTGGCCCGCCGCCTGGCGGTGCGGATCGGCGAGTTCGAGGGCACCCCGGCACCGTGGGGCTCGCTCGACGTGACCATGCACCGCGACGACCTGCGGCTGCGGCCCGCGCGTGCGCTGCAGCGGACCCAGGTGCCGCCCGACGGGGTGGACGGCAAGACGGTCGTCCTCGTCGACGACGTGCTGTTCTCCGGCCGGACGATCCGCGCCGCCCTGGACGCGCTGAACGACCTCGGCCGGCCGCGCGCGGTCCAGCTCGCCGTGCTGGTCGACCGCGGCCACAGGGAGCTTCCGATCCGGGCCGACTACGTGGGCAAGAACCTGCCCACGGCCCACCGCGAGGTGGTGCGGGTACTGCTCGAGGAGACCGACGGCGAGGACTCCGTGCTGCTCGGGGAGCGTGACCGATGACGCGCCACCTTATCTCGGCGGCCGACCTCAGCCGCGACGAGGCGGTCCTGATCCTGGACACCGCGGCCGAGCTCGCCAGCGTCGCGGGCCGGCCGATCAAGAAGCTGCCCACGCTGCGCGGTCTGACCGTGGTCAACCTCTTCTTCGAGGACTCGACCAGGACCAGGACGTCGTTCGAGGCGGCGGCCAAGCGGCTGTCGGCCGACGTGATCAACTTCTCCGCCCGCGGGTCGAGCGTCGCCAAGGGGGAGAGCCTGAAGGACACCGCGCTGACCCTTGAGGCGATGGGCGCCGACGCGGTGGTCATCAGGCACAGCGCGTCCGGTGCGGCGCACCGGCTGGCCGGCTGGGTGACGGGCAGCGTGGTCAACGCCGGCGACGGCACGCACGAGCATCCGACCCAGGCGCTGCTCGACGCCTTCACGATCAGGCAGCGGCTTGGCGCCGACGGCCGGGCGGCCGACCAGCGCGGCGCCGGGCTTGACGGCGTGCGGGTGACGATCGTCGGCGACGTCCTGCACAGCCGGGTGGCCAGGTCCAACGTCCTGCTGCTCAGTACGCTCGGCGCCGACGTGACGCTGGTCGCCCCGCCCACCCTCATGCCGTACGCGGTCGAGAGCTGGCCGTGCAAGGCGAGCTACGACTTCGACGCCGAGCTGCGCAAGAGCGACGCGGTGATGATGCTGCGCGTGCAGCAGGAGCGGATGACCGCCGCGTACTTCCCCAGCATCCGCGAGTACCGCCGCAGGTACGGGCTCGACGCCGGGCGGATGGCGCTGCTGCCCGAGCACGCGATCGTCATGCACCCGGGGCCGATGAACCGGGGGGTCGAGATCGCGGCCGAGGTCGCGGACTCGCCGCGGTCCACGATCGTGGCACAGGTGAGCAACGGGGTGATCGTCCGGATGGCGGTGCTGTACCTGCTGCTCGGCGGCGCCGCGGCGGCCGCGTGAACGGGCCGGCTGGTCCATGCCAACGGGAGGGCAGCTCATGAGCGAGGCCGGCACGAGCGAGGAGTGGCTGATCAGGGGCGCCGTTATCGCGGGCGCCGGGGCCGCGGACATCCACATCGCGGGCGGCGTCATCGTGGGTATCGGGCAGGAGCTGTCCGCGCCAGGCGCGCGCGTCGTCGACGCGGCCGGGCTTGTCGCGCTGTCCGGCCTGGTCGACCTGCACACGCACCTGCGCGAGCCGGGCAGGGAGGACGCGGAGACGGTGGAGACCGGCACACGGGCCGCCGCCCTCGGCGGGTACACCGCGGTGCACGCCATGGCCAACACAGAACCGGTCGCCGACACCGCCGGCGTGGTGGAGCAGGTGTGGCGGCTCGGCCAGCAGGCCGGGTACTGCGACGTCCGCCCGGTGGGCGCCGTCACGGTCGGCCTGGGCGGCAGGCAGCTCGCCGAGCTCGGGGCGATGGCGGACTCCGCCGCGCGCGTGCGCGTCTTCTCCGACGACGGCAACTGTGTCGCTGACCCGCTGCTGATGCGGCGGGCCCTTGAGTACGTCAAGGCGTTCAACGGCGTGATCGCGCAGCACGCCCAGGAACCGCGGCTTACCGAGGGCGCGCAGCTGAACGAAGGCGAGGTCGCGAGCAGGCTCGGCCTGGCCGGCTGGCCGGCCGCCGCCGAGGAGGCCATCATCGCCAGGGACTGCCTGCTCGCCGCGCACGTCGGCTCCGCGCTGCACGTCTGCCACGTGTCCACGGCCGGCTCGGTGGAGATCATCCGCTGGGCCAAGTCGAAGCGATGGCAGGTGTCGGCCGAGGTCACGCCGCACCACCTGCTGCTCACCGACGACCTTGCGGCGGGGTACGACACGGCGTTCAAGGTCAACCCGCCGCTGCGCACGCACGCCGACGTGGCGGCGCTGCGCGCCGGGCTGGCGGACGGCACCATCGACTGCGTGGCCACCGACCACGCGCCGCACCCGGTCGAGGCCAAGGAGACCGAGTGGGCGGCGGCCGCGAACGGCATGACCGGCCTGGAGACCGCGCTGCGCGTGGTGCAGCTGGCCATGGTGGACACCGGCCTGCTCGACTGGGCCGGCGTCGCGATGAGGATGTCGGCCCGCCCGG
>JASHPP010000580.1 GCA_030038035.1 Trebonia sp. | reverse complement strand
TCTGCATCGGGTTCCTGCCGCACAACTTCCATCCGGCGCGGGTCTTCATGGGCGACGCAGGCGCGTACCTGCTCGGCCTGCTGCTCGCCTACGGCCCGATCTCGAGCACCGCGTCGCTCGACCCGAACATCCTCATCAACTACTCGCACCTGCAGCCGGTCAACCGGTTCCCGACGGTCCTCCCGCTGCTGCTGCCGGCCGCGATCCTGGTGATCCCGTACGCCGACCTGCTGCTCGCGGTGATCCGCAGGACGCTCGCGGGCAAGTCCGCGTTCGCGGCGGACGGGCAGCACCTGCACCACCGGCTGCTCAACATGGGGCACTCGCACCGGCAGAGCGTGCTGATCATGTACCTGTGGGCGGCGTTGTTCTCCGGCACGGTGGTCGGGCTGTCCCAGGTCAGGATCCGCGTGATCTGGCTGGCCCTTGCCACCGTCGGGGCCATGGTTGTGCTGCTGCTCGCGACAATGCCGCGGCTGCGGCCATGGCGCACCGAAGCGAACGGGAAGCAGCGGGCCGGGGCAGCGCACCGGTCCCGTTCGGTGGGATCTGGGCGCGCCGCCGCATACGGCGCGGCGCCGGCGAACGGCGCGGTGCCCGCGAACGGGGCGGCGGCGAGCGGGGCGGCGGCGAACGGCGCGGTGCCGGCGAACGGCATGGTCCGCCCGGCCGACGCGATGCGGGCGAACGGCCCGGTGCGGGGGGGTGGGGGTGGTCCGCTGCCTGGCGGCCCGGTCCCTGTGGACGGCGAGTCGCCCTACTAACCCACCCGGCCGCCCGCCACGGACCCGGGTTGGCGGCGGGGCCCCCAGCGCCAAAAAGCGGTGACGATCTCGCGGGGAGACCGTCACCGTACGCTGCAGCCCGTCCTCGCGCGGTGCGCGACTGGATACCCGGGCTTAATGTGCTGTAACCTGCGCGACACGGCCGCGTGACCGCCGCATGCCGTGCGGACTAGCGGCTGGCGCGCCTGAATTTGGGGATAGCCACTGCTGAGAGGCACCCGAACTTGGGGAGGGGTCCGTCGCACGCCACCACATGGTCATGTAAAGTCTCCAATCAGGTAAAGCAAGAGTCAAAAAGCTTGTGATACGCTTCACAAGCACCTCCCCTGATGGCAAGCGAGTCGTACGTGATACTTTTCGTGAACCACCCGGACAGCCGGGCCACGGATGTGGTATCGCGGACTCGCGCCGCATCCGGGGAAGCTCCGCTGGGACAGACCCGCAAGAGCAACGATGCCAACCATCCCTCAGGAGCCGATAGATGATGGCGATCTATGGCCGCGTCGTCAGGCGCGCTGCCGCGCTTACCGCTGTGGTCGCCGCCGTGACGGTCGCCGTGTGCGCCGCCCTCGGCGGTGGCAAGGGACTGTTCGGCGCGCTGGTCGGGGTGGCGATCGTCACGGCGTTCTTCGGGATCAGCGTGCTCGTCGTCGGCCGCGCGGCGCGGATCAGCCCGCACGTCATGATGGCCGCGGCCATGATCAGCTACGTAGTCAAGATCATCGGATTCGCGGTCGTGATGATCCTGCTCGGCAGGTCCACCGCGTTCAACGGCCGGATGCTCGGCTTCACCGCGCTCGTCTGCATCCTGGCCTGGGGCGCGGCGGAGGTCGTCACCGCGATAAGGCTCAAGGTCCTGTACGTGGACCCGGACGGGGACCGGTAGGGCGTGAGTGGCGTGACCGTGCGCGACCGGCGGGACAGCAGGCCGGACTCCAGCGTCGAGGCGCAAAGCCGTGCCCTCGGGCTGAACATCGGCTGGACGGTGTTCAGCTACATGCTCAGCGGCATGGCCGCGTACGGGGGCATCGGCTGGCTCATCGGGCGCGCGGTGCACGTGTCGATGCTGTTCCCGATCGGCATGCTGGTCGGGCTCGCGATCTCGGTCGGCTGGATCATCTGGCGGTACGGCAGATCGGGCACGCAGGCAACGTCCGGCACGCAGGCAACGTCGGGCACGCCGCGCACGTCCGGCAGGACGCGGACGACGGGCATGCCGTGAGCGCGGACGCAGGCACGGACATGGAGACGGGGATGAGCGTGGCGGCAAGCCGGCCCGCGAGCCACCGGAGGGGAATTCCCCGAGAGGAGACAAGCCGGTGACTGGTGTCGTCGCGGCAGCCGACTGCCACATCTTCAGCGGATGCGGCTTCCCCGCCCCGGGCCTGCAGGACTTCATCTGGACGCCGTTCTTCACGGTCGGCCAGTTCAGCTTCACCAAGCCGATGCTGCTCGCGATCGTCGCGGCACTCGTGGTGATCGTGTTCTTCTGGCTGGCGTTCCGCAAGCCCAAGCTGATCCCGGGGCGGATGCAGAGCCTCGGCGAGATGGCCATCCTGGCCGTGCGGGACCAGATCCTGCGGCCGTCGCTTGGCAGGAAGGGGGACTCCTACCTGCCGTTCCTTGTGTCGCTGTTCTTCTTCATCTACATCATGAACGTGATGGAGCTGATCCCGGTCTTCCAGTTCCCCGTCACGTCCCGGATCGGCTTCGTGTGGCCGATGGTGTTCACCGTCTATTTCGTCTACCTGTACCTGGGCTTCAGGCACCAGGGTGCCTGGGGTTACATCAGGAACATGATCCCGCCGGGCGTGCCGTGGCCGATCTACATCATCCTGGTGCCAGTCGAACTGCTCAGGTTCTTCATCTTCCAGCCGTTCACGCTTGGCGTCCGGCTGTTCGGGAACATGTTCGCCGGCCACCTGCTGCTGACGATCTTCACGCTCGCGACGTGGTACCTGCTGAGCCTGTCCGTCGGCCTGCTGTACGCCGCGGGGTCCTTCGCGCTCGCGATCTTCGTCTTCGTGCTCGAGACCCTGGTCACGCTGCTTCAGGCGTTTATCTTCACCACGCTGACCGCCACGTACATCGCGTCCTCCGTGGAGCCAGCTCACTAGCCCGCCCGAGTTCCCAACCGACCACGAGTTTCCCGTCAAAGGGCCCACCGGGGCCGCAACGTAAAGGAATGAGTAAATGTCAGCAATCGCCGCTACTCTCGCCGCCACACAGACGCTGAGCATCAACATCGGCGCCGTCGGCTACGGTCTGGCCGCGATCGGCCCCGGCATCGGCATCGGCCTGGTGTTCGGCCACGCGATCGAGGCCATGGCCAGGCAGCCGGAGGCCACCGGCCGCATCTCCCTGTACATGTGGATCGGCTTCTCGCTCACCGAGGCGCTCGCCCTGATCGGCCTCGTGGCGCCGTTCATCTTCAAGTACTGACGCGCCGTCAAGGAAGTGAGCGCACGATGACGCACCTCGCCGACGCCGTGGCGTCGTACAACCCGCTGCTCCCCTCGTGGCCCGAGTTCGTCGTCGGCACGATCCTCTTCTTCTTGGTGTTCGGCTTCCTCGCCAAGATCGGACTGCCGCGGATCATGAAGACGCTCGAGGAGCGTCATGACGCGATCGAGGGCGGCATCAACCGGGCCGACGAGGCCCAGGCCGAGGCGGAACGGGTGCTGCAGCAGTACCGCGCGCAGCTCGACGACGCCAGGCACGAGGCCGCGCGGATGCGCGAGGAGGCCAGGGAGCAGGGCGCGCAGATCATCGCCGAGATGCGCGAGCGCGCCGAAGCGGAGGCGCGGCGGATCACCGAGGCGGCGCAGGCCCAGATCGAGGCCGAACGGCAGCAGGCGCTTGCCTCGCTGCGCGCTGAAGTCGGCAGCCTCGCCACCGAGCTGGCCAGCCGCATCGTCGGTGAGTCGCTCGCCGACACGGCGCGGCAGAGCCGGATGGTCGACCGCTTCCTCGCCGATCTTGAGCAGCAGGGCGCCCGCGTGCGAGCGGGGGCCAGGCGGTAATGCGCGGCGCCAGCAGGGCCTCGTACGGCGAGCTCAGGGAGCACCTGGACGCCGCCGTGACGAGCCCTGTCATCGCCGAGCTGACGGGCGACGAGCTGTTCGCCGTCGTCCGGCTGCTCGACGCCGAGCACGGGCTGCGGCGGGCGCTCGCCGACCCCACCAAGCCGTCCCACGAGAAGGACGCGGTGGCGCGGCGGCTGCTGCACGGCAGGGTGTCGGCGGGGACCGAGGACGTGGTCGCGGCGGCCGCGGCGGCCCGCTGGGCGAGCCCGGGCGACATGGCCGACGCGATCGAGCAGCTGGCGATCGAGGCGCTCACGCTGTCCGCGCAGCTCGGCGGTACGCTGGATGACCTAGAGGACGACCTGTTCAGGTTCGGCCGGGTCGTATCCGGTCAGCCTGGCCTGCGGACGGCACTGACCGGGCCCGCGGGCGCGGGCGCCAAGCAGTCCCTGCTGGCGGACCTGCTCGGGGGCAAGGTCAGCTCGCCGTCGCTGAGCCTCATCACGCAGGTGCTGACCCACCCGCGCGGCCGGTCGCCGCAGGCGGCGCTCGACCTTTGCGCGCTCATCGCGGCTCGGCGGCGGGAGCAGCTCATCGCGGTGGTGCACGTCGCCGCCGAGCTCACCGCGGCGCAGCGCAGGAGGCTGGCGGCGACCCTCGCCGCAGCCTACGGCCAGGGAGTACACATCAATGTCGTGCACGATCCGGCGGTCATAGGTGGCATGTCCGTCCAGATCGGGGATGAGCTAATGGACGGGACCGCGGCCAGCCGCCTGGCCGCGGTCCGGCGCAGGCTCGCTGGCTGACTCGGCCGGCATGAGCCGGCCGAGGCATTAACGAACGGAATGGGGAAGATGGCGGAGCTGACAATCCGGCCGGATGAGATCCGCGACGCGCTGGCGCGGTTCGTCGAAGACTACGAGCCAGCGGGTGTCGCGCTTGAAGAGGTCGGCACGGTCGTCGAGTGCGGCGACGGCATCGCCCGGGTCGAGGGGCTGCCCTCGGCCATGGCGAACGAGCTTCTTGAGTTCGAGAACGGGGTCCGCGGCATCGCGCTGAACCTGGACGTGCGCGAGATCGGTGTCGTCATCCTCGGCGAGTTCGCCGGCATCGAGGAGGGGCAGCGGGTGCGCCGTACCGGCGAGGTGCTGTCCGTCCCGGTCGGTGACGCGTTCCTCGGCCGCATGGTCGGCCCGCTCGGCGAGCCGCTTGACGGCCTCGGCGACATCACCGGCACCGTGCTGCGCCCGCTCGAGGTGCAGGCACCGTCGGTGGTGCAGCGGCAGCCGGTTAAGGAGCCGCTGCAGACCGGGATCAAGGCGATCGACGCGATGACCGCGATCGGCCGGGGCCAGCGGCAGCTGATCATCGGCGACCGGCAGACCGGCAAGACCGCGATCGCGATCGACGCGATCATCAACCAGAAGGACAACTGGGAGTCCGGCGACCCGGTCCGCCAGGTGCGCTGCATCTACGTCGCGGTCGGCCAGAAGGGCTCGACGATCGCCGCGGTCAGGCAGTCGCTCCAGGACGCCGGGGCGATGAAGTACACGACGATCGTGGCCGCGCCCGCCGCGGACCCCGCGGGCTACAAGTACATCGCCCCCTACACGGGAAGCGCGATCGGCCAGTACTGGATGTACGCGGGCAAGCACGCGCTGATCGTCTTCGACGACCTGTCCAAGCAGGCGGACGCCTACCGGGCCATCTCCCTGCTGCTGCGCCGCCCGCCCGGCCGCGAGGCCTACCCGGGCGACGTCTTCTACCTGCACTCCCGGCTGCTTGAGCGGTGCGCGAAGCTGTCCGACGAGATGGGCGGCGGCTCGCTGACCGGCCTGCCGATCGTCGAGACCAAGGCCAACGACATCTCGGCTTACATCCCCACGAACGTGATCTCGATCACCGACGGGCAGATCTTCCTGGAGACCGACCTGTTCAACTCAGGTGTCCGCCCCGCCATCAACGTCGGCCAGTCGGTGTCCCGGGTCGGTGGCGCCGCGCAGATCAGGGCGATGAAGAAGGTCGCGGGAACCCTGCGGCTCTCGCTGTCCCAGTACCGTGACCTGGAGGCGTTCGCGGCCTTCGCGTCGGACCTGGATGCCGCTTCCCGGGCGCAGCTCGAGCGCGGCGCGCGGCTCGTCGAGCTGCTCAAGCAGTCGCAGTACGCGCCGTTCCCCGTCGAGGAGGAGGTCGTCTCGATCTGGGCGGGCACCACGGGCCAGCTCGACGACGTCCCCGTGGAGGATGTCCGCCGGTTCGAGTCCGAGTTCCTTGACTACCTGCGCCGCGAGCACGGCGGCGCCCTCGCCGCGATCAGGGAGACCAGGGACCTGTCCGACGACACGGTGACCGCGCTGCAGGACGCGGTCGGCCAGTTCCGCCGGGCCTTCGAGGTGACCGGCGGGCAGCTGCTCACCAGCGACGAGCCCGAGCCCCCGGTGTCCGCCCTCGGCGAGCACGAGCACGGCCAGGAGTCGGTCCCCAGGTACGAGCAGCCAGCCGCGACGACGAGCGAGTAGCGGCCATGGGAGCACAGCTTCGCGCGGTCCGGGCGCGGATCAGGGCGGTCAAGTCGATCGGCAAGATCACCCGCGCCCAGGAGCTGATCGCGTCGTCGCGGATCGTGCGGGCGCAGCAGCGGATGCGCGCCGCCGAGCCGTACGCGCGCGAGCTCACCCAGGCGGTGGAAGCGGTGGTGAGCCGGTCGTCGTCGGTCAGCCACCCGATGATCACCGAGCCGGAGACCTTCTCGCGCGCGGCGATGCTGATCCTCACCAGCGACAGCGGCTTCTGCGGCGCGTACAACGCCAACGTGCTGCGCGAGGCGGCAAGGCTCCGCGAGCGCAACAACGAGAACCGGATCACGACCACCAGCTACGTGGCCGGCCGCAAGGGCATCGCGTGGCACCGCTTCCGCGAGCTGGCCACCGCGAGGGAGTGGAGCGGCTTTTCCGCCCAGCCGGCCTACGCCGACGCCGAGGCGGTGGCCGCGGCGGTGCTCGAGGCATTCGAGACGCCCACGGCCGAGGGCGGCGTCGACGAGATCTACCTCGTCTCGACCGAGTTTGTCTCGATGCTGACCCAGCGCCCGTCGGTCCGGCGGCTGCTGCCGATGGAGATCGAGGACAAGCCCGGCGCGCGGCCGGGCGGGCCGCTGCCCTCGTACGAGTTCGAGCCGTCCACGGACGTGGTGCTTGACGCGCTGCTGCCGCAGTACGTGGCCAGCCGGATCTACTACGCCATGCTGGAGGCGGCGGCCTCCGAGCTGGCGGCGCGGCGGCGCGCGATGAAGGCCGCAACGGACAACGCGAACGACTTGCTAGACCGGCTCACCCGGGAGGCGAACAACGCCAGGCAGGCCGAGATCACCCAGGAAATCAGCGAAATCGTCGGCGGTGCGAACGCGCTCGCTGAGGCGAACGCAGGGAGTGAGTAACAGACCATGACCGCGACCGAAACCAGCCCCGCGGAGAACGGGGCCACCGCAGCCGGAACCGGCCGCGTCGCCCGGGTCATCGGCCCGGTCGTCGACGTGGAGTTTCCGGCGGACCAGATGCCGGAAATCTACTACGCGCTGCACGTGGACGTGACGCTTGGCGACGTCACGCGCACGCTGACCCTCGAGGTCGAGCAGCACATCGGCGACGACACGGTCCGCGCGATCTCGCTGCAGCCGACCGACGGGCTGGTCCGCGGCGCCCCGGTGAGCTCGACCGGCGCCCCCATTGAGGTGCCGGTGGGGGACGTGACCAAGGGGCACGTGTTCAACGCGCTCGGCGAGACGCTGGACGTGCCGACGTCGACCCTGCACGTGACCGAGCGGTGGCCGATCCACCGGCCCGCGCCGCCGCTTGACGAGCTCGAGCCGAAGACGGAGATGTTCGTCACCGGCATCAAGGTTCTCGACCTGCTCACGCCGTACGTGCGCGGCGGCAAGATCGGCCTGTTCGGCGGCGCCGGCGTCGGCAAGACAGTGCTGATCCAGGAGATGATCCGCCGGGTGGCGAAGAACTTCGGCGGTGTCTCCTGCTTCGCCGGCGTGGGCGAGCGGACCCGTGAGGGCAACGACCTGTTCCTCGAGATGACCGAGTCCGGCGTCATCGAGGACACCACGCTGGTGTTCGGCCAGATGGACGAGCCGCCGGGCACCCGGCTGCGGGTCGCCCTGTCCGCGCTCACGATGGCCGAGTACTTCCGCGACGTGCAAAAGCAGGACGTGCTGCTGTTCATCGACAACATCTTCCGGTTCACCCAGGCGGGCTCGGAGGTGTCCACGCTGCTCGGCCGGATGCCGTCCGCCGTGGGTTACCAGCCGACCCTGGCCGACGAGATGGGCCAGCTGCAGGAGCGGATCACCTCGACCCGCGGTCACTCGATCACGAGCATGCAGGCGATCTACGTGCCCGCCGACGACATCACCGACCCGGCGCCGCACACGGTCTTCGCGCACCTCGACGCCACCACGGTGCTGTCCAGGGCGATCACGGAGAAGGGGATCTACCCGGCGGTGGACCCGCTGGACTCCACCTCGCGGATCCTCGATCCCAGGTACATCGGGCAGGAGCACTACGACGTCGCCCGCACCGTCCAGGAGATCCTGCAGCGGTACAAGGAGCTGCAGGACATCATCGCGATCCTGGGCATCGACGAGCTGTCGCCGGAAGACCAGATCATCGTGCAGCGCGCGCGGCGCATCGAGCGGTTCCTGTCCCAGCCGATGTACGTCGCCGAGCAGTTCACCGGCCAGGCCGGCGCCTTCGTGCCGATCGAGGAGACGATCTCCTCGTTCAACGCGATCGCGGAAGGCAAGTACGACACCGTGCCCGAGCAGGCGTTCTTCATGTGCGGCGGCATCGAGGACCTGGAGAAGAAGGCCAAGGAGCTGGAGCGCCCGTGACGCTGCACGTGGAGCTGCTGATGCCGGACCGCAAGCTGTGGTCCGGCGAGGCCGGCCTGGTCATCGCGAAGACCCTGGACGGCGACATCGGCGTCCAGACCGGGCACTCCCCCGTGTTCGGCATCCTCTCCCCGGGCAGCCTGGTGCGCATCCGCGAGGTGCCAGGGGACGACAACCCGGGCGACGTGGTGCGGGCCGCGGTGCGGGACGGGTTCCTGTCCGTGACGGACAACCGGGTGTCGATCCTCGCCTCCGTGGGCCAGCTCGCCGGCGACGTGGACGTCACCGCCGCGCGCGCCGATCTCGACGCGGCGACGGCGGAGGCCGGCTCGCAGGCCGCCGCCGATGAGTCGACCGAGGTCAGGTACGCGCGGGCCCGGCTGCGGGCCGTCGGCGAACAGGCCTGACGCGGAGCGGGGGTGGGCGGGGCGCTGGCACTCGACGCACTCTGGCTGTTCGCCGTCTTCCTCGTGCTCATCCTGCTCGCGGCCAGCGCCCTGGCGGTCCGGCGGTACCTGCTCGAGCGGGGCGGCGGGACCGTCGAGTGCGGCCTGCGCCACCCGGCGGGGCGGGGCGCCTGGCGCCTCGGTGTCGCGTCCTACCAGGGCGACGAACTGTGCTGGTATGGCGCCCTCGGCGTGCTGCTCCGCCCCGAGCGGGTCTTTCACCGCCGCCAGCTCACGGTGCTCTCCCGCCGTCCGTCGCTGGCGTCCGAGGCGACCGTGCTCGGCCCGGAGCACACCGTCGTCGAGGTCTGCACCCGGCCGCCCGGCGACTACGCCGACCGGCGCGCCCGCCGGAAGGAAACGCCAGGCGACCACGTGGAGCTCGCGATGACCGAGCAGGCGCTGACCGGGTTCCTCGCCTGGCTGGAGGCGTCTCCGCCCGGTTCGCACCTTGAGGACATCGCGTAGTAGCTACCGGTCGCCGCCCGGGCGCCACAGCACGTCGCCCTGGTCGGCGTTGGCGACGCGGGCGAGGATGAACAGCAGGTCTGACAGCCGGTTGAGGTACTTGGCCGGCCAGACGCTCACGCTCTGGCCGTATTCCGCCACGACGGCCCAGGCGCTGCGCTCGGCACGCCGGGTGACGGCACGCGCCGTGTGCAGCAGCGCGGCTCCCGGCGTCCCGCCGGGCAGCACGAAGCTGCGCAGCACGGGCAGCGCCTCGTTGTAGGAGTCGCAGGCCTCCTCAAGCGCCGTGATGTAGCTCTCGTCGATGCGCAGCTGCGGGTAGCTTGGCGGCTCGGCGGTCACCGGGTTGGCGAGGTCGGCGCCGACGTCGAACAGCTCATTCTGAATCCGGCCGAGCAGTTCGCCGATGGCGGGCGGCAGCTGTCCGAACGTCAGCGCCGTCCCTATCGCGCAGTTCGCCTCGTCGGTGTCGGCGTACGCCTGCAGCCGGCTGTCGGTCTTCGCGACCCGCGATCCGTCCGCCAGCGCGGTGGTCCCGCCGTCGCCGGTGCGCGTGTAGATCCGGGAGAGCACGACCGGGTTGTCGCGTCGCTCGTTGGCCATGTGCACAGCCTAAGCCAGGCCACCGCCACTCGCCCCGCCCGCTGCCGCCTGAGTAACGCAAAGTAGTCGCAGCAAAAAAAGATGAGCCGCTGACCTGGGGTATTCACTTTCCCGCGAAGATGTGAAATCGTTTAGCTACACTACGTAACGACCCCGGAAGCTCCGGGGTCCGGCGGTTCTCGGGGGCCCGCCGGACCCCGGTCACGTCACGGTCTCTCGCCCCGAACGCTGCACCGCGGCCCGGTAAGGTGTCACCACAGGTGTCACGAAATGTCAGGATCCGGGCGCGGCGCGCCGCATCGTACGGACGGCGGCGAACGGCAGCGAGCGCGGGAACGCCGAGGCGACGCGGGCAAGGTGGGCTAGGTGGTGTTCGACTACGTGATCGTGGGCGGCGGAAGCGCGGGCTGCGTACTCGCCGCGAGGCTCGCCGAGAATCCCGGCACCAGGGTGCTACTGCTCGAGGCCGGCCCGCACGCGGACGTCGCGGAGATCCGCGTCCCCGCCGCGTACGTCCGCCTTTTCCGCAGCAGGTACGACTGGAACTACGTCACGCTCCCGCAGGAGCGCGCCGACGGCCGGCCGGTCTACTGGCCGCGCGGCCGGGTGCTCGGCGGCAGCTCAGCGCTGAACGCGATGATCTACATCCGGGGCAGCAGGCTGGACTACGACGCGTGGCGCGACGAGTTCGGCTGCACCGGGTGGGGATACCGTGACCTGCTCCCGTACTTCCTGCGCGCCGAGGACAACGCCCGCGGGGCGAGCGCCTATCACGGAACGGAGGGGCCACTCGCCGTTCAGGACCTGCGCTACAAGTCCGAACACGGCCGGCTGTTCATCACGGCCGCCAGCCGGCGCGGTGCCCTGGAAAACGACGACTTCAACGGGCCGGTGCAGGACGGGGTCGGCTTCTATCAGGTCACCCAGCGCGATGGGCGCCGGTGCAGCGCGGCGGACGCCTACCTGGCGCGCAGGCCGGAAAACCTCACGATCATCACCGATGCCCTCGCCACCGGCCTGGTCATCGAAGGGGGCCGCGCCGCAGGGGTCACCTACCGGCGCGGCGGGCGCGAGGAAACGGCTCGTGCCGAGGCCGAGGTCGTCCTCACGGCGGGCGCGATCGGCAGCCCCCAGCTGCTCATGCTGTCGGGCATCGGGCCCGCCGACGACCTGCGCGAGCACGGCATCTACGTGATCGCCGACAACCCCGCCGTCGGCGCGAACCTCATGGACCACCCGTCGGTGCCTGTGCTGTGGTCGACCCCGGCCGTCAAGGGCCTGTGGGAGAGCACCGGCAACGCGGGGTTCGCGCGCTGGCGGCTCAGCCACCGTGGCCCGCTCACGTCCAACATCGCCGAGGCCGGCGGGTTCGCCCGCAGCGACCCGCGGCTGCCCGCCCCGGACCTGCAGTGGCACGTGCTGCCCGCCGCGTTCAAGGAGCAGGGGCTGACCGACGCGGCGCGGCGGGCGATGACGGTTCTCGTCACGCTGGTCGACGTGGCCAGCCGCGGGAAGCTGACGCTGGCCTCGCGCGACCCGCGGCACCGGCCGCTGATCGACCCCGGCTACCTGTCCGAGGTTCGCGACCTGTCCGCGCTCGCCATCGGCGTGCGGATGGCCCGCGACTACGGGACCGCCGCTCCCTTGTCGAAGATCTGCGCCGAGGAACTCGCGCCGGGCGACGGCGTGCACACCGACCACGAGATCCGGGACTACATCCGGCGGGCGCTGGTGAGCACCTACCACCCGGCCGGCACCTGCGCCATGGGCGGCGACCCCCGCGCGGGCGGCTCCGGTGACTCGGGGGGCTCCGGCTGTACCGGCGCGGCGAGCCGCAAGGCGCCCGCCGGCGTCGTCGACCCCCTGCTGCGGGTGCGCGGCGTTGACGGGCTCCGGGTCGTGGACGCGTCCGTGATGCCCACCCTGCCGCGCGGCAACACGAACGCCCCGGTGATCGCGATCGCCGAGCGGGCCGCCGACCTGATCATCGGCCGTGCGCCGCTCGCGCCGCTCGACCCGGCCGAGGCCAGCCCCAGCCCCGCGCTGGCGAGCTAGGCAAACGGCGAACGGCGCACGGCAGGCGGGCGAGCGAACGGCAAGCGGGCGAGCGAACGGCAAGCGGGCGAGCGGCTGACGGGCTAGGGGCGCCCGCGGCGCCGACGACGCTTCGGCTTGTACAGCCGCCCGTGCAGGATCGTGACCAGCCTCACGATGCGCTCGGTGTCGCGCGCGTCGCGCCGGAACGTCGTGGTGCGCACGACCGGGCGCATCCGCTGCCGGGTGATCGACTTGACCCTGGAGAACTCGCGCAGCCCGTCGGCGCCATGGGTGCGCCCGAACCCGGACTCCCCCGACCCGCCGAACGGCAGCGACGGCACCGCCGCGAACGCGATCACCGAGTTCACCGACGTCATCCCCGCCCGCAGCGCGCGCGCCGCGCGCAGGCCGGTCCGCCGCCGCTTGGTGAACACGGCGGACCCGAGCGCGTACGGCGACGCGTTCGCCAGCCGCACGCCGTCGGCGAGCGACGGCACCGGCGTCACGGCCACGACCGGCCCGAACGTCTCCTCGCGAATCGCCGCGCTGTCGGCGGGCACGTCCACGAGCACGACGGGGTGCACGTACGGGGGCCGCACCGAGTCGAGCCCCCCGTACACCGGCCTGCCGCCGCGGGCCATGGCGTCGGCCAGGTGGCGTTCCACGACCTCGACCTGCCCGGGCAGCGTCATCGGGCCGTAGGACGCGCCCTCGTCGTCGCCAGGGCGCAGCTTGCCGATCCGGTCGTTGAGCTTCTCAAGGAACGTGTGGTAGACCGCGTCGGCCACGTAGACCCGCTCGACGCCCACGCAGGTCTGCCCGGCGTTGGACATCGCCCCCCACGCGGCGGCGTCGGCCGCCGCGTCCAGGTCCGCGTCCGCGGCGACGAGCAGGGCGTCCTTCCCGCCGCACTCGGCGAGCACCGGCGTCATCGTCTCCGCGGCCGCGGCAAGCACCTTGCGGGCGGTGGCGGCCGAGCCGGTGAAGGCGATCTTGCCGACACCGGCCTTGGCCAGCTCGGCCCCGGTCGCGCCGAGCCCGGTCACGAGCTGCAGCACCGGCTCGCTGTCGCCGAACACCTCGCTGAGCACCTCGGTGAACGACTGCACCAGCCACTGCCCGGTCCCCGTGGTCAGCTCGCTCGGCTTGAACACCACGGCGTTGCCGGCCGCGAGCGCGTAGCTGATCGATCCCATCGGGGTGTACACCGGGTAGTTCCACGGCCCGATGACCGCGACCACCCCGAGCGGCTGGTACTCCACGGACGCCGCCTGGTTGACCATCATCAGCCCGCTGGGCACGCGCCGCGGCCGCAGCACCGCGTGGGCGTGCTTGGCGGCCCAGTCCAGGTGGAGGATCGCGGTGACGATCTCGAGCCTGGCGTCGTCGAGTGGCTTGCCCGTCTCGTCACGCACCAGCTGCGCCAGCCGTCCCATGTACCTGGTGATGTGGGACTTCCAGGCGAGCAGCCGCAGCTGCCTGTCCTGCCAGCCGAGCCCGGCCCACCACGCGGCCGCGCCGCGGGCCCGCCGGACCGCGATCGCGATCTCGCGCTGCCCGTCCACGGCGAACGTGGCAAGCACCTCGCCCGTCGCCGGGTTCACCGACTCGAAGGTGTCGCGCGCCCGGCCCCACGACGGCGCCGCGGGCGATACCGCGTGACCACTAGACATGCAGCCAGTAAACCACCGCCCGCCGGCCGGTAGAGTGCCCTCCGTGCCGTGCCGCCCGTACACGCTGCTCAGCTGTGCCGTCTCCGTCGACGGCTGCCTCGACGACGCGTCGGCGAGCCGGCTGATCCTGTCCGGCCCCGCCGACCTGGACGAGGTCGACGAGCTGCGCGCCGCCTGCGACGCGATCCTCGTCGGCGCCGGCGCGGTCCGCGCCGACGACCCGCGCCTGCTCGTCCGCGACCCGGCCCGGGCCGCCCGCCGTGCCGCCGCCGG
>JASHPP010000579.1 GCA_030038035.1 Trebonia sp. | reverse complement strand
GCTGGGGCGGCACCTACCTGCTGCCGCGGCTGATCGGGCCCGCCGCCGCGCTGAAGGTGATCATCGAGAACCCGCTGTCGCAGAACAAGATGCTGCGCGGCCCCGAGGCGTTCGGGCTCGGCATCGCCGACGCGATGTTCGAGCCCGCGGACTTCCTCGAGGAGTCGCTGCGCTGGGCGGCCGGGGTGCTCACCGGGTCGGCGACGGTGCCGCGTTCCTCGCCGGCATCCGCGGCGGACTGGGACGCGGCGGTTGCCGCCGCGCGGTTCTTCACCGACGGCAAGCTGCACGGCGCGGCCCCGGCGCCGTACCGGGCGCTTGAGCTGGTCGCCGGGGCGCGGACCAGGACCCGCGACGAGGGGTTCGCGGCCGAGGACGAGGCGCTGGCCGACCTGCTGCTCAGCGACGAGCTGCGCGCCGGGCTGTACGCCTTCGACCTCGTCCAGAAGCGGGCGAAGCGGCCGGCCGGGGCGCCGGACCGTTCGCTGGCCAGGCCTGTCACCAAGGTGGGGGTGGCGGGCGCCGGGCTGATGGCCGCGCAGATCGCGCTGCTTTTCGTCCGGCGGCTGCAGGTTCCCGTGGTGCTGACCGACCTGGACCAGGCCCGGGTGGACTCCGGCGTGGGGTACGTGCACGCGGAGATCGACAGGCAGCTCAGCCGCGGGCGCCTCTCGCCCGACGCGGCCAGCCGGCAGAAGGCGCTGGTGACCGGCTCGGTCTCGAAGGACGGCTTCGCCGACGCCGACTTCGTCATCGAGGCGGTCTTTGAGGAGCTTTCGGTCAAGAAGCAGGTGTTCGCCGAACTCGAGGCCGTGGTCCGGCCGGACTGCGTGCTCGCCACCAACACGTCGTCGCTGTCGGTGACCGCGATGGCCGCCGGCCTGGCCCACCCCGGGCGGGTGGTCGGCTTCCACTTCTTCAACCCCGTCGCGGTGCTGCCGCTGGTGGAGGTCGTCCGCGGCGCCTCGACCGACGACGCGGCCGTCGCGACCGCGCTCGCGGTCGGCGCCACGCTGAAGAAGAACTGCGTGATCGTCGCCGACCGGCCGGCGTTCGTGGTGAACCGGCTGCTGACCCGGTTCCTCGGCGAGTTCATCGCCGCGGTCGACGAGGGGACCCCGTTCGAGGTCGCCGAGCACGCCGCCGACCCGCTCGGCCTGCCGATGACCCCGTTCCTGCTGCTGCAGCTCGTCGGGCCCGCGGTCGCGCTGCACGTGGCGGAGACCCTGGCGGCCGCGTTCCCCGACCGTTTCGCCGTGTCGCCGAAGCTGCGCGCGCTGGTGGCGACCGGCAAGACCGCGGTCTACCGGCCGGACTTCTCCGTCGACCCGGACGTGCTCGCACTGCTCGCCGGCGGCGGGCACCCGTCGGCCGGCCCGGAGGTTCTCGCGCGGGCGCTGGAGGGGCTGGCCCAGGAGATCAAGATCATGCTCGACGAGGGCGTGGTCGCCGCGGCCGAGGACATCGACCTGTGCATGATCCTCGGCGCGGGCTGGCCGTTCCACCTGGGCGGCATCACGCCGTACCTGGACCGGACCGGGATCGCGGCCAAGGTCAACGGGGCGCAGTTCCACGGCTAGCACGGCCCTGGCGCTTCAGTCGGTGTCACCCGAGCCGATCTGTGATAAAAATGGTCCCATGCGGTATCTGTGAGTGATGCCGCGATTGCGTAGGCAACACGGCGGGCGCCGCGGTGCCGGCGTTGTACGGCGCCCTGGTGGCCCGTGCTGCGCCCTAGCCGCACGCGAAGCCATGCGGGGGGTGATGCGGGTGATAGACGACTGGAGGAAGGACGGGACGCGCCGGGCGAAGGCGGCGCTGATCGGCGACCACGGCGCCGACCGGCGCCGCCGCGATGCTGCCCGCCGCGCGTGCCTTCCGACAGCGATGGGATCGCTCGCGTGACGGCTGACTGGCGGCGCGATGAGGCACGCAGGGAAGAGGCCGCGCTGGTCGACGCGACGGTGCCGAACGCCGCCCGGGTCGCGGACTACCTTGATGGCGGCAAGGACAACTTCGAGGCCGACAGGAAGGCCGCCAGGTCGCTGGTCGCGGCGGCCCCCATTATCGGCCTGATCGCGCCCGCGTGGCGCGCTTTTCACCAGCGGGCGGTGCGGTACCTGGTACGCGAGGCTGGCGTGCGCCAGTTCATCTACGTCGGCGTGAGCCTGGCCGCGTCGAACGACACGAACGAGATCGTGTGGTCCGCTGACCCGCGGTGCCGCATCGTGTTCGCCGACAACGACCCCCTGGTGCTCGCTCATGCGCGGGCGCTCATGCGGCCCGTGCCCGACCGCGGCGCCGGCTCCCCACACGGCGCCACCGGCTACGTCGACGCTGACGTCAGCGAACCGGGCGCGATCGTGGCAGGCGCCAGGGAAACGCTGGACTTCGGCCAGCCGGTCGCGGTCATGCTGATGTTCATCCTGGCCTTCATCGAGGACACCGTCACGGCCGCGGGCATCGTGTCCTCGCTGGCAGGCGCGCTGCCGCCGGGCAGCCACGTGGTGATCCACCACATAGCGAGCGAGCTGAACCCCGCGCTTGAGATGGCCGCCCGCCGGTGGAACCAGATGTCGGAGCAGCAGATCACGCTCCGCTCCAAGGATGAGGTCGCCAGCCTGGTGGCGGGCCTGGAACTGGTCTCGCCCGGCCTGGTGCCGATCGGCGAATGGCGCCACGGACGGCACGACCCGCATTTCGAAGAGGTGATCCCGATGCACGCCGTGGTCGCGAGAAAGCCCATAGCACAAAGGGGACCCAGGTGAGCGATGACTGGCGAGATGAGGCGACACGGCGGGCGAAGGCTGAGCTGATCGACACCACGGTGCCGAATATCGCGCGGGCCGCCAACTACCTGGGCGGCGGCCGGGACAACTTCGAGGCCGACCGGAAGGCGATGCGGGCCATGATCGCGGTCGCGCCAGTCGTCGCTGCGATCGTGCCCGCCGTGCGCGCCTTCCACCAGCGCGCGGTGCGGTACCTGGCCGACGAGGCCGGGGTCAGGCAGTTCCTCGACGTCGGGCCGGGCCTGGCGACGTCGGGGCGCACGCACGAGGTCGCGCAGTCCGTGGACCCGCGCTGCCGCATCGTCTACGCGAGCAGCGACCCGATGGTGCTCACCCATGCCAGGGCACTGACGAAGTCCACGCCGGCTGGCACCATCGACTGCGTGGACGCGCACATTCGCGACCCCCGAGCGGTGGTGGCCGGCGCCCGGCGGACGCTGGACTTCGGCCAGCCGGTCGCGGTCTTGCTGCTGTCCACGTCCACGCTGTCGTTCATCGCCGACACCGGGGCGGCCGCCGCCCAGGTGTCCGCGCTGGTGACTGCGGTCCCGTCCGGCAGCTACATCGCCGTCTACCACCAGGCCAGCGACCTGCACCCCGCGATGCGGGCGGCCGCGCGCCGGTGGAACCACCTCTCGCGCCAGCAGGTCACCCACCGGTCCCGCCCGGAGGTCGCCAGCCTCGTCGACGGCCTTGAGCTCGTCCCGCCGGGACTCGTGCCCGTGTGTGAATGGCGTCCAGAACCGGGCGACCCCCGGTTCGACGACGTGGTGCCTGTGTACGGTGTGGTCGGCCGCAAGCCGTAGTCCGCCGACACTCCGCCGTTTGTTTCACCTTATTTCACCGCGTGCTATTGCGGAAAGTATCCGAATCATTACTATACGTATCGACAGGCCGCTGACCTTGCTTCCTGAGGGTAACGATGTCCAGTCTTCCCCTGGTCGGCGGTACGTCGCGGGGACCGACCTGCGGCGGCTGCTCGGGAAACGGGGCCGCATCGCGCCGCGGACCGCCGCCCGCGTGGTGGGACTAGTCCTGGGGTCTGACATTCCGTGTCCGGCGGTCGGCCGGTCCTCGGCCTAGCCGGGTGTGAGCCAAGGGCTATCCTGGCCTGCATGCGGAAGCTGATTGTCAGCAACTTCCTGACGCTGGACGGTTACTACGAGGCGGCTGACAAGACGTTCGACCGGTTCTTCGACTACTTCCACGAGGACTACGGCG
>JASHPP010000578.1 GCA_030038035.1 Trebonia sp. | reverse complement strand
CCGGCGGCGGCACGGGCGGAAACCGTCGTCCGCCCGGCGGAGTGACCGGCTGGGCGCTCGTCCTGTCGGCAGGTGGCGGTCGGTCCACGATGGGAGCGATCTCCTCGAAGATCACCCCTCCCGCTGGCGCCGGCCGGGATAACGGGGAGGGAAATGTCGCTTCTGGGAGCCGTCGGGTTTTCAGCTGGCAGTCTCGGGCGTGTCACGGGTGGTGCCCATTTGGATGATTTGTCTGTATTGAGGTAGTCTGTTCCGCTTAAAGTTGCCGCGCGTACTGGCGGTGGGGCCCCCAGCGCCAAGCGTATTGGCGGCGGGGGCCCCACCGCCAATAGCCGCCGGGACCTTACCGGCCTGGAGCCGCGAAACGGACAGTGACGACTTATTGCCCGACGGCTACTTCCCGGTCTTTTGTTCCCCGAAAATCGGCCTGTCCGGAATATCCGGTCCTGGGATCATGGCCTACGGGGCATATCGCATCGTCGGGTGACGAGACCTACACCTCGCCGCGGTTCATCGCGATCAGCCGGCCGAGCACCTTGCCGCCGCTGACCCGCAGCCCGTCGTGCTCGTACTCGCTGGTCACCCAGGGCCGCAGCCCGCGGATCCGCGCCGCCGTCCGCGCTGACAGCTCCAGCGGCACGTACATGTCGTCGTAGTACACCGCGGCCGCCGCGGGCACCTCGCAGGCCGCCAGCCGGGCCGGGTCGTAGAGCGCAGGCCAGTCCTCCCGTGCCGCCAGCAAGTCGGCTGCCTCGCGCAGCGGTCGCAGCGCCGGGTCCAGGTCGACCATCCACGGGTAGACCATCTCCCCGGTGAAGTACAGCGGGGCGTCCCCGGACAGCGCGGCCGCCGCGTCGAACTCGGGGAACTCCGCGCGCACCCGCTGCGCCGCCCACCCGGTCGCCGCGCCCTGCGCGTAGCAGGCCTCGTGCAGCACCGCGTAGAGCGGCGCGGCGGCGAAGCTGACCCGCCTGGCGACATTCCACAGGAAGGCGTCGGACAATCCGCCGTCGCCGTCGAACGGGTTCTCCAGCAGGTAGTGCAGCTCGTGGGTGCCGGTGCCCGACCCGAGCATGCCCCCGATCGCCTGGAACCCCTCGACGGTCAGCGGCGCGCCGCCGGGCAGCCGCACGGCATGCTCGGCCAGGTAGCGCGCGATCGCCCGGGCCCGCGACTCGTCCTCGGGGTAGCGCGAGTAATGCGCCGCGTTCTTCGCCGCCACCCGCCCGTAGGTGATCCGGTACACGTCGTCGGCGCGGGTGTCCAGCCCTGGCAGGCCCCCGGTGATCAGCGCCTCGCGCATGCCGTGCGGCGCGAACGACAGGTAGGTGACCGCGCAGAACCCGCCGAAGCTCTGCCCGAGCACGCTCCACGGCTCGCCGCCCGCCAGCTCACGGCGGATCAGCTCGGCGTCGAGCACGATGGCATCGGCCCGGAACAGCGCCAGGTACTCCGCCTGCGCCCGCCCCGGCCCAAGCCCGGCCAGCGACCTGGCGGTGATCCTCGACGACCGGCCGGTGCCGCGCTGGTCGACCAGCAGCACCCGGTAGTCGTCGAGAGCCCGGTCCAGCCAGCTCTCCCGGCCGACCGGCCGCTGCGCCGCGAACCCGGGGCCGCCCTGCAGGAACACCAGCCACGGCAGGCGGTCGGCGCGGCCGGCCTTGCCCGCGGCGACCACCTCCCGCGCGAACACCTCGATCTGCTCCCCGTCCGGGCGGGCGTGGTCGAGCGGCACGAGGAACGTGTGGTCGGTCAGGACGGTGCCGGGATGACGGAAGCTGGTCACGAACCGAACGGTACCGTCGGGGCTGCCTGGCTGGCCTGGCCGCCCCACCGGGTGACCGACACGAGCGCCGCCCCGCTCGTCGCGTCGACGTCGAACCCCGGCGCGCCCGCCGACCAGCCGGGCGACGCGAACACCGACCCCCCGCCGACCCCGGTGTACGTGGTGCCGTCGAGCGACACCTCGCCTGCGCCCCCCGCGGCGGTGACCCGGACAGGCACGCCGCTCGGCAGGCTGAGCAGGAACTGGCTGGCCCCGCCCGCGAGCTGGACAGGCACCTGGCGGCCCGGCCGCGGCAGCGTCAGGTCGACGACATCAGAGCCGGCCCCGATGAAGATCCCCGTGACCCGGCCGCCGCGCAGGTCGGCGACGGTGCGCTGGGTGCCGCCGTCGAAGTCGAGCAGCCAGCTGACGGCCGCGTTCAGCGTGACGGTGACCGGTCCCGGCCCGCCGCTCGCCGACAGGACGATAAAGTCATTTTTCCCCGAACGAGCCGTGCCGCCTCCCTCGGCCACCCGCACCTGCGGGGGCGGCGCGCCGCGCGGCGTGCTGACTGCCAGCAGCGTCCCGCCGGCGCCGCCGAGGTTCGCGACGCCGACCGAGAGCAGGGCGGTGCCGCTGGCCACCTGCAGCGCGGCACTGGAGATCCCGGCGGCGGGCACGGTCGCGACGTGCGATCCCGCGGGCGCGGGCGGTACGGCCCCTGGCTGCGCCGGCGGCGGCGTGGGGATGCCGACCGCGAGCGCCGTGCCGCCGGCCGCCATGACCGCCACGGCCGCCCCGGCCACGATGATCGCCCGCCGTCCGGTGAGCTGCACGCCGCTAACGATACGGGACGCGAGCCCGCGGCCGCGTTCGGCTGGTAGCCCCCGCCACCCCGGGATCAAAGGCACTTTGCACACCCCGTGACCATTTCTGCGCCGTCCGTGCGGGAAGGCGGTCGAAGTAGCGGCCGAGCACGTAGCTCGGCACGGCGGCGATGGCGATCATCAGCAGCGCGAACGGGGCGCACTGGCCGTAGGCCAGGTTCTGCTCGTAGTTCCAGAACTGGGTGGCGAGCGTCTGCACTCCTGTCGGCACCAGGATCAGCGTCGCGGTCAGCTCGGTGACCGCGGACAGGAACACCAGGCAGAACGCGGCGGCCATGCCCGGGGTGACCAGCGGCCTGGTCACCCGCCAGAACACCACGAGCGGCCGCTGGCCGAGCGTCCTGGCGACGTCCTCCAGTCCGCTGGGCGCCTGCGCCACCGACGCGCGCACTCCGACAAGGGCGAGCGGGAAGAACATGATCGCGTACGCGAGGATCAGCATCGGCGCCGTCTGGTAGCCGATGCCGTCGCCGTACCGTTCGCTGAAGTACGACAGCGACAGGGCGATGACCAGGCCCGGCATGGCCAGCACCAGGTAGGTGCTGCGCTCAAGCAGGCGGGCCGCGCGGCCGCCGCGGCGGACGACGAGGATGGCCACCGGCAGCGCCATCAGCGTGGCGAGCGCCGCGGCGCAGCCGCTGTAGACGGCGGTGTAATAGGTGGCGTCAAGCAGCGAGACGCCGGCGAACGGCTGCTGGGTGCCGGTGGCCCACCAGTAGGCCGCCGACCCGACCGGGACACCGAGCGCCAGCAGGACGAGCGCGCCGACCAGCGCAAGCGCGGGCACTGCCCACGGGCCAAGGTGGTAGCGGGGAGTGACGCGCTGCGCCGTCCGGCTGACCCGGCTGACGCGGCCCCGCCCGCGGCCCTGGCCGGCCCACTCGGCGGCCAGCACGGCCAGGCCGATGGCGATCAGCACGAGCGAGAGCGCGCAGGCGGCGGGCACGTTGAACGAGAGGGAAAACTCGGTGAAGATCTCGGTCGTGAAGGTCTGGTAGCCGAGTATCTCGAATGCGCCGTACTCGGCGAGCATGACCATGATGACAAGCAGGCAGCCGCCGAGGATGGCGACCTTCGACTGGCCGATCGTGACGCGCCAGAAGGTCTTCAGCCGGCCCGCGCCCAGGCTGCGGGCCACTTCCTCCTGGGCGGGGTCGGCGTTGCGCAAGCTGGCGGCCACCGGCAGGTACACCAGCGGGTAGACCGCCAGCGTCATCACCAGGACCGCGCCGCGAAAACCCGAGACGGCGTTGCTCAGCGACGCCCAGCCGAACGACACGACGAAGTCCGGGATCGCCAGCGGCACCACGAGCAGCACGGCCCACACGCGCCGGCCTGGCAGGTCGGTGCGCTCCGTCAGCCACGCCGCGCCGGTCCCGATGACCGCGCACAGGGCCGTGACGACGGCGCTGAGCCGGACGGTGTTCCACAGCAGCTGGGCGGTCAGCGAGCGGTCGATCAGGCTGGCGACCTTTCCGACGCCGGCCCCCTGAGCCTCGATGAGCAGGAACGCCAGCGGAACCACGAGCACGGCCGCGACGAGCAGGCTGACCGGCAGCAGCCCGGACGGCCGTGTCCGCCGCGGCCGCGGGCGACTCGCCAGCTCCCTGGCGAGAACTGCGGTCCCTGCCGTCCCGGCCCCGGTCACAGCAGCCCGGCCTTGGACAGCAGCGCGATCGCGGTGGAGCCGTCGCCGAGTTCGGCGATGCTGATCGGGTACGGCTGGAGCTGGCTGAACGGTGTTTCCGGGGCCGCCGTCGTCACGCCGTCGTCGAGCGGGTACTCGTAGCTGATCGAGTGCGCGATGATCTCCTGCCCGGCCTTGGACACCAGGAAGGCGAGGAACCTCTGCGCCAGCGCCTGATGCTTGGAGGACTTGAGGATGGCCGCGCCCGAGACGTCGACCACGTAGCCGGGGTCGTGCGGGGCGAAGTAGGTGATCTCCGAGTGGACGTTGGACGCGCCGAGCTCGGCCTTCATCCGGTACCAGTAGTACTGGTTGACCACCCCGAAGGCCACCGCGCCGCGGTTGACCTCGTCGGCGATCGTCTCGTTGTCCGGGTAGATGTGCGCGCCGGCGTTGGCCTTGATGCCGTCAAGCCAGGACAGTGCCTGCGCCTGGCCGTAGGCGCGGGCGACCGCGGTGACGATCGGCTGGAAGTCGGTCTCGCCGGCCGCGAACGCGAGCTTTCCCTTGTACCTGGGGTCCGCGAGCTGCAGCACCGTGGTGGGCAGGGCCGACTTGCTGATCAGCGACGGGTTGTAGATCAGCACGCTGACCCGCGCCGATACCCCGACCCAGTCACCCTGCGGGGAGTTGTACTTGGCGGGGGTCTTGGCCAGCGTCGAGGGATCGACGGGCGCCAGCAGCCCCTTCTCCTGCAGGGCCTCCAGGGCAGGGGAGTTCTCCGTGTAGAAGACGTCGGCGATCGGGTGCGCCTGTTCGGCCAGGATCTCGTCGACGAAGCTGTCCTCGTCGTTGTAGCGGACGTTCACCTTGATGCCGGTCTGCTGCTCGAACGCGTCCACAAGCGACTGGGTGGTCTGCTCATGCTGGCCGCTGTACAGCGTGATCGAGTCCGCCCCCGACGACGCCCCGCCGAGCGCGGTGCCGCAGGCGGCGAGCGTGCCGGCGGCCAGCACGGCGGCGAGCGTCACGCCCAGCGCGGCGGCAAGGCGCCGGACGCGGCGACGGGGGGCGGTCATGACGCCGCCTGCGGGCAGATCGCGTTGACCGCGGCCGCGGCCTTGGTGACCGCCGCGCTGGCGGTGCTGCCGCCCGCGCCGCTCCCCGAGCTGAACTGCTGGTAGGCGGTGGCCAGCGCGAGCACCGCGCGCTCGAGCGCGGCGTCGCCGATCTTGAGCTGCCGCAGCTGCAGGACCTGCGCCTGCGCGTACCCGACGGCATCCGCGCCCGGATCCGGGCCGTCGGAGAGCACATCGGCGACGGCCGTACAATCCTGCTGGAGGGCCGAGCCGAGGATGGACGTCGATGAGCTCGCGGTCGAGGACCCGCAGGCGGTGACGGCGGTAACGGCGGTGACGGCCAGCAGTGCCAGGGCCGCCAGTGTCAGCGTTCGTTGGTACGGGATGACCGCTCACTCCCAACTAAGGTTAGCCTTACCTAAGCGGGCTTTACCTTAAGCGAGGAGACCCGCCGTCCGCAAGTGAGGCCGGGACTCACTTCGGTGAAAACTTGCGCACCAGCCGTCGCGGCGGCGTCGAGCGTCGCCGGCCACGCTGTGCCCGGGCCGGGCTGTACCGGAATTTTGTGATCTATACGGAATAAACGCATTGCGGTAGTTTCATGCTGACGCTGAGGTGGCTGCGTTCTTTCTGATCAGGAGGGAAAGCGATGTCGCGGAGCACTGCGCGGATTGCCGGTCTCGCGGTGGCGGTCACGGCCGCGTCCGGCCTCGTGCTCGGCGGCGCCGCGGTGCCCGCACTCGCCGCCAGCGCACCGTATTTCGTCGTGCTCGGCACCGAGCAGTACCCGGCTCCTAGCGTCGCCAATGGTGGTCACGGCTGCTCGACGGGCCTGTACTCGACGCAGGTCTCGGCCGGCGCGCCCGCCTACGTCGCGGCGATAGGGTCGAACATCTACGCGGGCGCCCCGTGCGTGGTGAAACTCGAGAGGTCCGCAGACAAGGGGAAGTCCTGGACGGTCATCGCGCCCGCGCTCACCGTGCCGGCCGTCGCGGGGGACATCACCGACGCGAAGACGGGCAATTACTACGACGGGCCGGGCTTCGAGGCGCGTGCCTGCGTCGCCCTCGGCGCGAAGGCAGCCCCGCACTGCGGCAAGGCGATCTCGCTGGCCAAGGGCACCGGCAAGCCGGTCGGCGGGCCCGAGACCGTGGCCTACACGAAGGAGACAACGATAGTCCCGGCCGCCGGCTACTGCGGCACCGCCCTGTTCGGCTCCACCGTCGCCAAGAACGCGTCATCCCGGGCGGGCGCCGACGTCGTCGGGCTCTCGCTGAAGACCACGTGCACCATGTACCTGCAGGACTCGCGCAATGGCGGCAAGACATGGAGCACCGTGTCCGCCAGCTACACGCTGCCCGCCAAGTTCGCAGAAACGGCGAGCTACACGGTCAACACCGTGCCCGACGGCCCGGGAACGCTCGCGCGGTCCTGCGTGCGGTCGGGAACGAGCAAGGCCGTGTCCTGCACCGCGCCCTGGTAACCGCATGAGGCTGCGCGGTCGCTTCGCTTGAGGCCTTTCCCGCTACGGCACGAGCACGGTGCGCTCGCCCGGCGCGTCCGGCCGGTTCCAGATCGCCGTCACGTCCGCCAGGGGTACCGTGTTCGGCTTGACCTCGATCGTGCCGGCGTCGATCTCCTCGATGAGCGAGGGCAACTCGGCCAGGTAGGCCGCGGCCGAGACGGCGCCCTGTCCGGTGCCCTGCAGGCGGAGGTTCGCTGAGCGCAGCACGACAGAGGGCAGCTCCATCGTCGGGCCGGCTATCGCGCCGACCTGGATCCAGTTCAGCGCCCGGCTGCGATCCGCGCGCGCGGTCAGCAGCGCCATCATGGCCTGCTGGGCCGGCTTGCCCCACAGGTAGTCGATGACGATGTCGGCCTCGCCTGCCGCGGTGCCGAGCGCTAGGTCCGTCGCGTCACGGTCGGCGGTCAGCGGGACCACCTCGTCGGCGCCAAGAAAGGTGAGCGCGGCGAGCCGCTTACGATCGCGCCCGGCGCCGATCACCCGCCCGGCACCGAGCCGCCTGGCGACTTGGACGGCCATCGTTCCCGCGTTCCCTGTGGCGCCGAGCACGAAGACGCTCTGGCCGGGCTCGAGCGGGACCCGGCGCCGCAGCGCGACCCACGACGACATCGCCGGGTTCATCGCGGCGGCGATCTTCGCGACGTCGGCGTCGCCGGGCAGCTCGACGGCGCGCCGCACGTCGACGACCGCCTTGTCCGCCATCGTGCCGATGACGTCGTCGTCGGTCGCGAAGTAGATCAGCCGGCCGTCCGGCAGGCGGCCTACCCCGTCGACGCCGGGGATCATGGGCAGCGTCCCCGTGCTGGTGTAGTGGGCTCCGGCAGCCCCGGTCCGCACGCGCGGGTGCAGGCCGACGGCGAGCACGTCGACGAGGATCTCCTGGTCGCCGGCCGGCTGCGGAACCTCGAACCGCTGGTAACGCGGCGGCTCGCCGAACGAGGTCACGACGGCGGCGTTCATGGTTGCCATGGCTGCGGTCCTCCTGTCTGAGTGCTGCCGAACCCATTTAGTTGGTGGCACGTACTAATTTAGTTGGTGGCGCGTACTAAATCAAGTACACTGCGGGCGTGGAAGCTCGGCTGAGCGCCGTCGACGGACTGGCGCAGCTCTCGTTCCTGATCCAGGGGATTCTCGAGCGCAGGGCGGGGGAGCGGGATCTCTCGATCGTCCAGATGCGCCTGCTCGGCGTGCTGCGGGACCGCACGCCGACGATGAACGAGCTGGCAAGGCTCCTGGACCTGGACAAGTCGAGCGTCACCGGGCTGGTCGACCGCGCGCAGCGCCGCGGCCTGGTCGAGCGCGTTCCGTCGGCGACGGACCGGCGGGCGGTGCTTGTCAGCCTCACCGACCACGGCCGGGCGCTCGCTGCCGAGGGCGCGGCCAGCTTCGCGGCAGACGTCCGGCTGCTGCTTGAGCGCCTGCCGCCGGCTGATCGCGACGCGCTGTCAGAACTCGTCAGCCGGCTGCTCGTCGCGCACGCGGCAGACCACGGGATCGACCTGTTCCCCGCCATCCGCCCGGCCGGCTAGCGCCTGCACGCGTCCGTTGCCGATCTCGCCTAGGCGGGAGATCCCGTCACCGTCACGCTGGAGACGTCCGCCTGGAAGGTGCCAGCCGCGTCCGGCGGCAGCAGCGTGAACCAGATGAGCACGTACCGGATGTAGGGGTGCGAGGCCAGTGGCAGCCGGAGCGCGCCGCCGGCGTTCGCCGCGCTCGCCACCACGTGCAGGTCCGCGATGGCTGTCCCGGCGCGCAGCTGGAGGTCGGCGCCTGGCGTGCTGCCCAGCTGGATGGACACGCTCGCGGCCCGCACGGTCCGGCCCAGGTCGAGCAGCAGGCCCGTGCCTGCCTGCACGTTGCCGAACCGCGCCGTCGCGTACCAGTCGGTGTGCCA
>JASHPP010000577.1 GCA_030038035.1 Trebonia sp. | reverse complement strand
CGGCCGGCCGTCGCGCGCGCCGCGCAGGCACCCGTTCGCCGCCGGCGCGACCGAGCTCGCCGACGCGCTCGTCGCGCTCCGCGCGCCCGTCGCCGACCTGGCCAGGAAAGCCGTCGACGACGAGCTGACCCTGCGGCTGCCGACGATCGGCGACGGCCCGCTCGCCTCGCCCGGGCTCACCCGGCCGCATGACCAGGCAGAACCGCCAGGTGAGGACCGTCCGTCCGGCGGCCCGCGGCCGTCGCTGGCCGCCTGGCGGATACCGGTGCTCACGTTCGAACCGGACGCGGCGGCCGGGCTGCTCACCGCGCTCGCCGGGGCACAGTTCGCCGAGCTTACCTGCGGCGGCTCCATCGGCTACCTGTGCGCCGTCGCGCTGTTCGCGTCCGACCTGGCCACGCGCGGCCGGGTGCTGCCCATGCTGGTTCCCGAGGAGGACGGCTACGCCGCCCGCTGGCGACCGGTGCTTGCCGCCACCGATGCCCAGCGTGCCAGGGAACTCGCGGCCGCGATGCCGCCGCTGTGCCGCGCGGCCGAGGACGCCCCGGCCGGGACCTCGCTGGCCGACATGCTCGACGCCTTCGCGGATTCGGCGGTACGCACCCGGTTGCAGGCACCGCTCCTGCCCGCGCGCAGAGGTCGCCGCCCCGACCGTATCGAGCTAGCCGAACGGACGGTTGCCGCTCTCACCGCCGCCGATGCTCGGGTCGCGGTGGAAACGCCGCAGGACGCGGCCGAGGCGCAGGCACTGGTCACGTCGCTGGCCGCCTGGCTAGCCGCCGCGCAGCTCCCGGCCGGCCCGGTCCGCACCTGCTTCCGCCTGGCCGAACCGGCCGAGCCCGGCGGCGAGGAAGCCGGCATTTCGCGGGACGCCGGCTTGTGGCGAGTGGAGTTCGCGTTGCAGTCGGCGCAGGACCCGAGCCTGATGCTGACGGCCGGGGACGTCTGGGCCGGGGCGGGGACCGGCTGGCTCGCCGGTGACGAGCATCCCGACGAGCTGCTGCTCGCGGGCCTGGGTGCCGCCGCCCGGCTGTTCCCCGAACTCGAAGACGCGCTCCGCGAGCCCGCGCCCGCCGCGGTCACCCTCGACACCGCGGGCGCGCTGCGGTTCCTCAGGGAGACCGGGCCGCTGCTCGCCGGCGCCGGCTTCGGCGTGCTGCTTCCCGACTGGGCGCGCAAGGCGCGGCTCGGGCTGAAGCTGACCACCAAGTCGAGCACGGCCAGCTCGCCGTCGGCCAGGCAGTCCGCATTCGGCCTGCAGGACCTCGTCGAGTTCCGCTACGACCTGGCCGTCGGCGACCATGTGCTCTCCCCAGGCGAACTGGCCGAGCTCGCCGCGCTGAAGGTGCCGCTTGTCCGCGTCCGCGGCCAGTGGGTGGAACTGGACGAGCAGCACCTGAAGACCGCGCTGAAGTTCCTCGAGCGCAACCAGTCCGGCACGATGACCGCCGCCGACGTGCTCCAGGCCGACGCGCACGGGCCGGCCGACGGCGTGCCGGTGACCGTGGACGCCGGCGGCTGGCTCGGCGACCTGCTGTCCGGGCAGGCCGACCGGCGGCTGCCGCCGCTCGGCACACCACCCGGCTTCCACGGCGAGCTGCGGCCCTACCAGCAGCGCGGCCTCGCCTGGCTGTCCTTCCTCGGGGAACTCGGCCTCGGCGCCGTCCTCGCCGACGACATGGGCCTGGGCAAGACCGTTCAGCTGCTGGCCCTGGTCACCGCCGCCCCGCCGGGGAACCGGCTGACGTTGCTGGTATGCCCGATGTCGCTGGTGGGGAACTGGCAGCGGGAAGCGCAACGGTTCACCCCGGAGCTGCGGGTGCACGTCCACCACGGCGCGGAGCGGCTGACGGGCGACGAGCTGACCGCGGCGCTGGCGGACGCGGACCTGGTGATAACCACGTACGGAATCGCCAACAGGGACCTGGACTCGCTGAGCCGGGTACCGTGGGCCCGCGTCGTCTGCGACGAGGCGCAGGCGATCAAGAACCGCGACACCGCGCAGGCCAGGGCGGTCAGGGCGCTGCCCGCGGCGGCGCACATCGCGCTGACGGGGACCCCGGTGGAGAACCAGCTCTCCGAGCTGTGGTCGATCATGGAGTTCGCCAACCCCGGCCTGCTCGGCACGGCCAAGAAGTTCCGCGAGCGATTCGCCATCCCGGTCGAGCGGCACGGCGACGCCGAGGCGGCGGACCAGCTGCGGCGGATCACCCAGCCGTTCGTGCTGCGCCGCCTCAAGACGGACAAGTCAATCATCTCCGACCTGCCCGACAAGCAGGAAATCAAGGTCTGGTGCAACCTCACGCAGGAACAGGCCAGCCTGTACCAGGCGACGGTCATCGACATGCTCAGCCGCATCGGCGACGCGTCGGACGACATCACAAGGCGCGGGCTCGTGCTCGCCACGATGACCAAGCTCAAGCAGGTCTGCAACCACCCGGCGCACCTGCTCGGCGACGGATCCCGGCTGCCCGGGCGCTCCGGCAAGCTGGAGCGGCTTGAGGAGATCTGCGAGGAGGTCGCCGCCGACGGTGACAAGGCGCTGTGCTTCACCCAGTACGCCGAATGGGGGCGGATGCTGCAGCCGTACCTGGCCGCCCGGATCGGCTGCCAGGTGCTGTTCCTGCACGGCGGCACCCCCAAGAAACAGCGTGACGAGATCGTGCTGCGGTTCCAGGAGGCCGGCGAGCCGGTGATCTTCCTGCTGTCGCTCAAGGCCGGCGGCACCGGGCTGAACCTCACCGCGGCGAACCATGTGATCCACGTCGACCGGTGGTGGAACCCGGCGGTGGAGGACCAGGCCACCGACCGGGCGTTCCGCATCGGCCAGCGCCGCGACGTGCAGGTCCGCAAGTTCGTCTGCGTCGGCACGCTGGAGGAGCGGATCGACGCCATGATCGAGCAGAAGAAGGCGCTCGCCGAGCAGATCGTCGGCAGCGGCGAGAACTGGCTCACCGAACTGTCGACGTCGGAGTTGCGTGAGGTGCTCGCGCTGTCTCCCGAGGCGGTGTCGGGATGAGCCCGCGGTACTGGAACGACTGGCCCGAGTCCCGGGGGCCGATCAGCGTCGAGGGCGGCATCAAGGCTCGCAGCCAGCGCGGCGCGATCGGCGAGAAGTGGTGGTCGCGGCGGTTCATCGCCGCGCTCGAGTCATACGGGATGAGCGGGCGGCTGCAGCGCGGCCGCAACTACGCCAGGCGCGGCCAGGTCCTTGAGTTCTCGCTGACCGTCGGCAAGGTCACCGCCCGGGTGCAGGGCTCGCGCCCCCAGCCGTACAAGGTCACGATCACCGTGCTGCCGCTGACCACGCCGCAGTGGAAGACCGTCGAGTCCCGGCTGGCGGCGCAGGCGCTGTTCCGCGCGAAACTGCTGGCCGGTGAGATGCCAGCGGAGATCGAGCGGGTCTTCGCCGACTGCGGCACGCCGCTCTTCCCCCGGTCGGCCGCCGACCTGGACATGCACTGCAGCTGTCCGGACTGGGAGGTGCCCTGCAAACATCTGGCCGCGGTGTGTTACGTGCTTGCCGAGGCGTTCGACGACGACCCGTTCGCGATGCTCGCCTGGCGCGGCCGGGACCGTGACACGCTGCTTGCCGCGCTGCGCGGGGCCGGCCGGCGGCCGGGCCCGGGGGGTCAAGGGGCGGGCAGGCACGACCGCGTCGAAGCCGGCCTGCCGGCCGTGGCAGTGGCCGACGCGAGCGCCACGCGCGCCGTGCTCGCCGACGTGACGGGGCCGCCGCTCGCCCAGGCGGGTGACTTCTGGTCGCCCGGGCTGAGCCAGGCGCGGCTGCGCGCGCTGGCCGCGCCTGCCGTGGCCGCCACGGTCCCGGACCTGCTGCTTCGCATGTTCGACCCGCCCGCGCTCACGGTCCGCGGCAAGGACCTGCGCACGGTGCTGTCCGCGGCGTACGAGCAGCTTGGCGGCTAGCGGCGCTTCGCGCCGTGCGCTCTCGCCCCGCCGCCGCCGGAGGCGGCGTCGTCGTCCTCGCCCCCGTCGTCTTCGCCCTCGCCGTCCGCTTCCCCCGGCGGCGGGCCAAGCTTGCGGAACTGCTTGTTCATCGAGCGCAGCAGGAAGACGAGCACGATCCCGATCCCGGCCACGACGAGGAAGCCGAGCAGTCCCGGTTCGACGTCGTTCAGCGTGGAGTTGTCTGACGTGCTGGCTAGCAGCGCGGCGAGGAACGTCAAAGCGTCACACTCTCAAGGACACCCGCGAAAAGGTCATCTTCCGGCAGCTCGGTATCGACGAGCGACCTAGCAAGATGATAGTCCTCGGTCGGCCACGCGGCGCGCTGCACGTCCAGCGGGCAGGCGAACCACGAGCTGTTCGGGTCGATCTGGGTGGCGTGCGCGAGCAGCGCCTGGTTCCTGGTCTCGTAGAATCCGGCCGCCTCGACGCGGGTGGTGATCTCCAGCTCGGGGATGCCCAGCTCGGCGCGCTTGCTTGCGCGCTCCTGCCAGCGCGCGAAGACCTTCGTGTACGGCGAGTCCATGCCGCGGCGCAGCATCTCCTCGTGCAGCGCGACGTACCTCGCCTCGTGGAAGGTGACAAAGTAGTACATCTTCAGCGGCTGCCAGGGCTCGCCGCGTCCCGGGTACTTGTCCGGGTCCGCCGCCGACTCGAACGCCTCGACCGCGACCTGGTGGGTCTTGACGTGGTCCGGGTGCGGGTAGCCGCCGCTCTCGTCGTAGGTCAGGATCACGTGCGGCCGGAACTCGCGAACCGCCTGCACCAGCGGTGCGGCCGCGTCGGGGAGCGGGGTCAGCGCGAAACAGCCCGCGGGCAGCGGCGGCCGCGGGTCGCCCTCGGGGAGGCCGGAGTCGACGAAGCCGAGGAACCGCTGCCCGACGCCGAGGATCTCGCGGGCCCGCCGCATCTCCTCGCGGCGGATGCGGGGCATGTCGGCCCGCACCTCCGGCCGGTCCATCGCCGGGTTCAGGACGTCGCCGCGCTCGCCGCCGGTCATCGTGCAGACGAGCACCTGAACGCCGGCGCGCGCGTACCTGGCCATCGTCGCGGCACCCTTGCTCGACTCGTCGTCCGGGTGCGCGTGCACGGCCATCAGCCGGAGTTTCTCCCGGTCCACAGGCTGCGCAGGCCCCTGGGATGACAACGTGGTCTCCTCCGTCCACTCGTGTTTCCCTCTCCGGAACATCCGCCCGGTTTAACGGCATTCCCCACGGGAACGCTCGCCCGGAGGCTTACCGGGAACGCCACACCGCCAACCGGCACCACTTGACTAGTACACAGCAGTGGCCGACCCTTGTTAGCCTCAGAAGATTACCCCCGGAGACCGGCTGGCTCCTTGGCGGAGGGTGGTAACCCCTTGCGCCCGGATGACCAGCCCTAGCGGACGAACAAGTCCTGCGCAGTACTGAGGAGTGCCCGTGACCGAAACGCGCGAAGACAGCGTCACC
>JASHPP010000576.1 GCA_030038035.1 Trebonia sp. | reverse complement strand
GTCGCGGCCGGCTGCCGGGGAACCCCGGGCCGCGTCGGCCACCGGCCCCGTGGCGGCCCCGGCGCCCGGCGAGACGGCGGCAGAACCTCAGGCCGTGGCCGACCAGTCTCCGCCGGTCCCTCCGCGCGGCAGCCCGCAGCCGGACGTGCCCTTCCCTGCCGACGACGACTTCGATCCCGACGACGAGGACATGGCGGTGTCCGGGTCGGCAGAACTGACGGGCATGGCGCTGGTGCAGCGCGAGCTCGGCGGCCAGGTCATCGGCGAATTCGAGGATTGAGCGGACCGCGGCCACCGTGCCGCCAGCGGCGGTACGGGGGGCCGCGAGCGTCCCGCAACCGAGCGGGAAAACTGTGACTGGGCGGGCGTAGGCTCTGCGGTAAGGAGGGTTGACGTGGAACCTGGCGGCTTTGACATGCAGCAGATTTTCCAGGCTGCGCAGCAAATGCAGGCGCAGCTGATGAACGCGCAGCAGGCGCTCGCTGACAGCGAGGTGACCGGCTCGGCGGGCGGCGGCGCCGTCAGGGCGGTCGTCAGCGGTGCGGGCGAGCTGCTGGACTTGACAATCGAACCCAGTGTGATCGACCCGGCGGACCCGGCCGAGACCGCGGGCACCGTGGCCGACTTGGTGCTCGCGGCGATCAGGGACGCCAACCGGGCTGCGGCCGACCTGCAGCAGCGCCAGCTCGGCGCGCTCAGCGGCGCCGTACCAGGGCTGGACCTGACCGGGCTGGGCCTGCCGGGGGTGGGCCTGCCCGGCGCCGCAACCGGCCTGCCGGGCGATGACGACTACGACGACGACGACGATGACGAGGACGACGACGACCTCGACGATGAGGACGATGATGATGATGATGAATATGACGACGATGAGGACGACGACCAAGAACGCTGATGGCCTCGCATGTACGAAGGCGTTATACAGCACCTCATCGACGAGCTCGGGCGGCTGCCCGGCGTCGGGCCGAAGGGCGCGCAGCGGATCGCGTTTTACCTGCTCGCCGCCGACCCTGAGGATGTCCGCCGCCTCTGCGCGGCGCTGATCGACATGACGGAGCGGGTGCGGTTCTGCAAGACGTGCGGAAACGTGGCCGAGGAAGAGGAGTGCCGGATCTGCCTGGACACGAGGCGGGACCCGTCGGTCATCTGCGTCGTCGAGGAGCCCAAGGACGTCGCGGCCGTGGAGAAGATCCGCGAGTTCCGCGGCCGGTACCACGTGCTTGGCGGCGCGATCAGCCCGATCGACGGGGTCGGCCCTGACGACCTGAGGATCCGCGAGCTGATGGCGAGGTTGTCGGACGGAACCGTCACCGAGCTCATCCTCGCGACCGACCCCAACCTCGAAGGCGAGGCGACCGCGACCTACCTGGCCCGGCTTGTCAAGCCGCTGGGGCTGCGGGTAACCCGGCCGGCCAGCGGGCTGCCCGTCGGCGGCGACCTCGAGTACGCCGACGAGGTGACGCTCGGCCGCGCCTTCGAGGGCCGCCGGCTGCTTGACGTGTGACGTTCGCCCCGCCTGGCGCTAAACGATTGGGCGTCCGGGCAGGCCGTGGATACACTCAAGCGTCTTCCGCCGTCAGATACCGGGAGGAGCGGCGCGTCCGGTGGCCCTTGTCGTGCAGAAATACGGCGGCTCGTCGGTAGCCGACGCGGAGGGTATCAAGAGAGTGGCGCGGCGCATCGTGGCCACGCGCAACGGCGGTGACCAGGTAGTCGTGGTCGTCTCCGCGATGGGGGACTCGACAGACGAGCTCATCGACCTGGCCAACAAGGTCAGCCCGCAGCCGCCTGGCCGCGAACTCGACATGCTGCTGACCGCGGGCGAGCGGATCTCGATGGCGCTGCTCGCGATGGCGATCGCCAGCCTGGGCATGGAAGCGCGCTCGTTCACCGGGTCCCAGGCGGGCGTGATCACCGACGCCGTGCACGGCCGGGCCAGGATCATCGACGTCACCCCTGGCCGGATCGCCACCGCGCTGGCGCAGGGCGCGATCCCGATCGTGGCGGGCTTCCAGGGCGTCTCGCAGACCACCAAGGACATCACCACGCTGGGCCGCGGCGGCTCCGACACCACGGCGGTCGCGCTTGCCGCCGCGCTGCACGCGGACGTGTGCGAGATCTACACCGACGTGGACGGGGTGTTCACCGAGGACCCGCGGCTCGTGCCTGGGGCGCGCCGGATACCGCGGATCACCTATGAGGAAATGCTGGAACTGGCGGCGTGCGGCGCGAAGGTGCTGATGCCCAGGTGCGTGGAGTACGCGCGGCGCTACGGGCTGCCGATCCACGTGCGGTCCTCCTTCAGCGACCGGGTAGGGACGTGGGTGACCGGGCACAGCGGCGATGACGAGGCGGAGGAGGCAGGGATGGAGCAGGCGATCATCTCCGGGGTCGCACATGACCGGAGCGAGGCGAAGATCACGGTGGTCGGGGTGCCCGACCGGGTGGGCGAGGCGGCGCGGATCTTCGGGATCATCGCCGAGGCCGGCATCAACATCGACATGATCGTGCAGAACGTCTCGGCCGTGGCGACCGGGCGGACCGACATCTCCTTCACGCTGCCGCGCGACGACGGCCAGCGCGGGATGGAGACGCTGGTGCGGCTGCAGGAGCCGGTCGGCTTCGAGTCGCTGCTGTACGACGACAGGATCGGGAAGGTGTCGCTGATCGGGGCTGGCATGCGGTCCCACCCCGGGCTGACCGCGACGTTCTTCGCCGCGCTCGCGGCGGCGGGGGTGAACATCGAGATGATCTCGACGTCGGAGATCAGGATCTCGGTCGTGGTGGACCAAGACGACGTGGACCAGGCGGTAATGGCCACGCACCGGGCCTTCGACCTCGACTCCGATCAGGTGGAGGCGGTCGTCTACGGCGGGACGGGGCGGTGAGCCCTGCTATGACCCGGCCCTCGCTCGCGGTGGTGGGCGCCACCGGCGCGGTCGGCACCGTGATGCTCGACCTGCTGTCCAGCCGCGCGGACATCTGGGGCGAGATCAGGCTGGTCGCATCGCCGCGTTCGGCCGGGCGGCGGCTTGTCGTGCGCGGGCTCCAGACCGAGGTGATCGCGCTGTCGCGGGACGCGTTCGACGGCATCGACGTGGCGATGTTCGACGTGCCGGACGAGGTGTCGGCGCAGTGGGCGCCGGTCGCCGCTTCCTGTGGTGCGGT
>JASHPP010000575.1 GCA_030038035.1 Trebonia sp. | reverse complement strand
CCAGGGACGAGGGCGAGGTCGACTGGCGCTGCCCGAACGCCGTGGCCTGCCCGGCGCAGCTGCGCGAGCGGCTGTTCTACGTGGCCTCGCGCGGCGCCCTCGACATCGAGGTCCTGGGCTATGAGGCCGTCGTCGCGCTGCTGGACTGCGGGCTGGTCGCCGATGAGGGCGACGTGTTCGCGCTGACCGAGGACAAGCTCGCCACCTGCCCGTTCTTCGTGAACAAGGCGGGCGGGCTGAAGGTGAACGCGCAGGCGCTGCTGCTGAACCTCGCCGACGCGAGGACCAGGCCGCTGTGGCGCGTCCTGGTGGCGCTGTCGATCAGGCACGTGGGCCCGACCGCCGCCAGGGCGCTGGCCGAGGCGTTCGGGTCGGTGGAGGCGATCGCGACCGCGTCGCCTGACGCGCTCGCCGTCGTGGACGGGGTGGGGCCGACGATCGCCGCCTCGGTGGCGGAGTGGTTCGCCGTCGACTGGCACAGCGCGATCGTGGCGAAGTGGCGGGCGGCGGGCGTGCGGCTCGCCACGCCCGGGTTCGACCCCGCGGCGGCCTCGTCCCGGCTGCTCGCCGGCGTGACCGTGGTGATCACAGGGACGCTGGCCGGGCGCACCAGGGACGAGGCGGCCGAGGCCGTCCGGGCGGCCGGCGGCAAGGTCTCCTCCTCGGTGTCGAAGAAGACGAACTTCGTCGTCGCCGGGGAGAACGCCGGATCCAAGTACGACAAGGCCGTGGAGCTAGGCGTGCCGATCCTTGACGAGGCCGCGTTCGCGGCCCTGCTGTCCGGTGGTTCCGGGGCTGTCAGCCCCGGAACCACCGACGGGACCTAACCCTCCAGGTCCCGCAGCGAGTCGATGAAGTTCTGCCCGTTGGGCGTGCCGATGCCGGTCATCGTGTCGTAGCCAGGGCGGGTCACCTGGCCGTCGTAACCGAGCATGCTGTAGCTCTCGTCGTCGAACTCGGTGAGCGACAGCAGCCCGCAGTCGGCGACGTCGCACGCGACGCCGCGGTAGCGCGCGGGCGTCGCGGACGTGATCGGCAGCGTGTCGTAGACGGCGCTCGTCCCGGCCAGCCGGTACAGCGCCGGGTTGAGGAACCCGAACGGGTGGGGCTGGTTCTGCTCGGCGTCCGCCACGATGCCCGCGACAAGCGGAGTGGACAGGCTGGTCCCGCCGATGGGGGTCTCGAAGTACCCGGTGAGGACGCCCTTGGCGTTGTACGACAGCAGCCCGAGCGCGATCCCGGTGAAGGGGTCGGCGTCGGCGCTGATGTCCGGCACGGCGCGGACCAGCCCGCCCCGGTTGCCCGGCGGTGTGGCCAGCCAGTTGGGCACCACCCCGCGCTGGTAGGCCGGCTGCGCCCACAGTAGGCTCTGGCCGCCGCCGGCCGCGCCGAACTCGCCCTCGGAGACCCACTTGTTGTTGACGTCCACGGAGACGTTGTCCGACCAGCCGGTCTCGAAGAGCCGGGCGACCTTGTTGCCGATGCCCAGGGTCGTGCCGCCCACCGCGGTGGCGTAGGGGTCGCTGGCCGGGGTGACCACGCCGGAGGAGTCGCCGGAGGCGAACAGCATGCTGACGCCCTCGACGGAGGCCCGCACGAGGTAGGCGTTCTCGATGTTCAAGATGTTGACGGGGAGCGTCTCATCCCCGGTCTGCCAGGAGTTGGACGCGATCTGGGCCAGCGGGTGGTTGTTCACGCCGTTGAGGATCGCGGTGTCGGCGTCGAACACGGCCTGGTCACCGTAGAAGCCGTTGTTGCACGAGTCGCCGCCGACCACGAGCTGGTTCGCCAGCGGCGCCATCACGTAGGACGCCTCGACGTCCAGCTGCTCTTCGATGTCGAACGGGTCGCCGCAGGCCGAGCCCCGGCCGAGGGACAGCTCCGCGTACCGGCTGGGGGAGGGGGCCTGGATGTGGTTGTACGCGGCGTAGTCCTGCAGGTTCAGGAACATGTTCGGCGCCAGCCCGACCTCGACAAGCGCGACGGTCACGCCCTTGCCGGCGTTGTCGCTGTCGTAGCCGTAGACGCGGCGCAGCTGGTGAGCGTCATAGCCGCACAGCACGGTCGGGACGTTGACGGTGCCGAACGTCTTCGGCAGGCGCAGGGCGTAGTGCTGGCCGTAGTACTGCGAGCACGGGAACGAGATCGGCCCGCCGCTTGCCGCGGTTTTCGTGCCGGGCGTGCCCGAGACATCCGGCCACTGGTACATCGGCTTGACTGCCGCGTTGTCCAGGCCGGTGACGCCGAGCACGCTGGCGGCCAGCGACGATGGCACGGAGACCGCCCGGTCGTTGGCCCGCAGCTCGTAGCTGCCCGCGTTGACCTCGGCGGACGAGCGGTAGTAATCCAGCTGCACGTGGAACGCCGCGTCGATCGCCGACACGGCCCCGGTCGCCTGCACGTAGTCACGCCCGGAGTCGGCCGCGACGCCGGTGAACCCGGACGAGCGCAGCCACGACTCGACGGCGGCGGCCTGCGCGCGGCTCGCGCTGAAGCGGGCCGTGTAGGCCGACGGGCTCAGGTAGTGCTGGTACAAGGCGTTGCCCGGCGTGCTGACCGCAGTAGCGTAACTCTCCGCGGCCGCGGTCTGCGGCTTCAGCCACACCTGAATTGTCAGCTTCTGGGAGCCAGCGACCGCACCGAGTGCGCTTTTCGGGGTGGCGAAAGGCACGGCGCTATCCGAAAGCTTTGTGACTGCCGGGACGTGTGGGCCCCCGAGCACAGTCGCATCCGCCTGCGCTGCTGATCCGCCGGCTATCGCGGCGAGAGTCGTCGCTGCCAGCGCAGTGGCAGCGACGACCGTGATCGGTCTTTTCATGGTCTCCCGTTCGTGACGGATGTGTTTTACTTATGTGGGCTAGCGGGAGGCCAACGCCAGAATACGGAGGTAACACGGGGAAAGCTCGCAATCCAGGTGAAATCTTTTTGCCGTTTTCCCCGGCTCCCGCGGCTCCGCCGGGGGGTTATCGCTTACGGGTTTGCCCGCGGCGCGCCCTAGGATGGCGTGCATGTCCATCACCCGTGACGAGGTTGCCCACTTGGCCCGGCTGTCGAGGCTCGCGCTCAGCGACGCAGAGCTAGATCATCTGGCACCGCAGCTTGACCAGATCATCTCGGCGGTCGCTCAGGTGCAGGAGGTCGCGGCGGAGGGGATTCCGCCGACCTCGCACGCGACCGGCCTGACCAACGTGTTCCGCGAGGACGAGCCGGCCCCCTGCCTGACGCCTGAGCAGGCGCTGAGCGGTGCGCCTGCCGTCGAGCTGCAGCGCTTCAAGGTGCCGCGGATCCTGGCCGAGGAGTGAGGCAGGAGCATGGACGAGCTCATCACGATGACCGCGGCGCAGCTGTCGGCCGCGCTGACCGCGGGCGAGGTGACCGCCGTCGAGGTGACCGCCGCGCACCTGGACCGGATCGCGGACGTCGACGACCGCGTGCGGGCGTTCCTGCACGTCGCCAGCGACGACGCGCTCGCGCGGGCGCGGGCTATCGACCGCAGGCGCGCGGCAGGGGAGCCGCTCGGCCCGCTGGCCGGCGTCCCTGTCGCGGTGAAGGACCTGTTCACCACCGTCGGCATGCCGACCACCTGCGGCTCGCGCATCCTCGACGGCTGGTACCCGCCGTACGAGTCGACGATCACCGGGCGGCTGCGGGACGCCGGCGCGGTCCTGATCGGCAAGACGAACATGGACGAGTTCGCGATGGGCTCCTCGACGGAGAACTCCGGATTCGGGCCGTCGCGCAACCCGTGGGACCTGGCGAAGGTGCCGGGAGGGTCGTCCGGCGGCAGCGCCGCCGCGGTCGCGGCCTACGAGGCGCCGCTGGCGCTGGGCTCCGACACGGGCGGCTCGATCCGCCAGCCCGCCGCGGTGTGCGGGATCGTCGGCACCAAGCCCACCTACGGCGGTTCCTCACGCTACGGCGTGGTGGCGTTCGCGTCATCACTGGACACCCCGGGGCCGTTCGGGAGGACGGTCCTTGACGCCGCGCTGCTGCACGAGGCGATGTCCGGGCACGACCCGATGGACTCCACGTCGATCGACGCGCCGGTGCCGCCCGTGGTCGAGGCGGCCAGGCACGGCGACGTGGCCGGCCTGCGGGTCGGCGTGGTCGCCGAGTTCTCCGGCGAGGGCTACCAGCCCGGCGTGATCGCCCGGTTCACCGAGGCGGTGGAGCTGCTCGAGTCGCTCGGCGCGAAGGTCGCCGAGATCAGCTGCCCGCACTTCACGTACGCGCTGCCCGCGTACTACCTGATCGCGCCGAGCGAGGTGTCGTCCAACCTGGCGCGGTTCGACGGGATGCGCTACGGGCTGCGGGCCGGCACGGGCAGCGCGGAAGAGGTGATGGCGCAGACCCGGGCGGCCGGGTTCGGCGCCGAGGTCAAGCGCCGGATCATGCTCGGCACGTACGCGCTGTCCAGCGGCTACTACGACGCCTACTACGGCAAGGCCCAGCAGGTCCGCACGCTGATCATCAGGGACTTCGAGGCCGCGTTCGGCCAGGTCGACGTGCTGGTCTCGCCGGTGACGCCGACCACCGCCTTCCCGATCGGCGAGCGGGCCGACGACCCGATGGCGATGTACCTCGCCGACCTGTGCACGATCCCGACCGACCTGGCGGGCAACGCGGCCATCTCCGTGCCGTGCGGCCTGGCAGACGAGGACGGCCTGCCGGCCGGGCTGCAGGTGATGGCGCCGCCGCTGGCGGACGACCGGCTGTACCGGGTGGCCGCCGCGGTGGAGGCGGCCCTTGAGGATCGTTGGGGGCACCCGCTCCTGGCCGAGGCGAAGGGACTCATCGCCAAGTGACGCTCACGTATGACACCGTCTCCTATGAAGCGGCGCTGGGGCGCTACGAGCCGGTCTTCGGGCTGGAAACGCACGTGGAGCTCGGCACAAGGACCAAGATGTTCTGCGGCTGCGGGACGGCGTTCGGCGCGGAGCCGAACACCCAGACCTGCCCGGTGTGCCTTGGCCTGCCAGGCTCGCTGCCCGTGGCGAACCGGCTGGCGATCGAACTCACGATCAAGATCGGGCTGGCGCTCAACTGCTCGATCGCGCCGGCGTGCCGGTTCGCGCGCAAGAATTACTTCTACCCCGACATGCCGAAGAACTTCCAGATCTCCCAGTACGACGAGCCGCTGTGCACGCAGGGGTACCTGGACGTCCTGATCGGCGGCAAGACCGTGCGCGTCGGCATCGAGCGTGTCCACCTGGAGGAGGACACGGGCAAGTCGCTGCACGTCGGCGGCGCGACCGGGCGCATCCAGGGCGCCGAGTACTCGCTCGTGGACTACAACAGGGCGGGCATCCCGCTGGTGGAGATCGTCACCAAGCCGGTGCCGGGCACCGGCTTCCTGGCGCCCGAGGTCGCCCGCGCCTACGTCACCGAACTGCGTGACGTGCTCCGCGTGCTCGGCGTCTCCGACGTGCGGATGGAAGAGGGCTCGCTGCGCTGCGACGTGAACACGTCGCTGTCGGCCCGGGGTTCCGGCGTGTGGGGGACGCGGACCGAGACCAAGAACGTGAACTCGCTGCGCTCGGTGGAGCGCGCGATCCGTTCTGAGATCGAGCGGCAGGCCGCGGTTCTCGACGCCGGCGGGCGGGTGATCCAGGAGACCAGGCACTTCCACGAGGACTCCGGCGTGACGACCTCCGGGCGGTCCAAGGAAGAGGCGCAGGACTACCGCTACTTCCCCGAGCCCGACCTGGTGCCGGTCGCGCCGGCACCGCAGTGGGTCGGGCGGATCCGCGCGTCGCTGCCCGAACTGCCGTCGGCGCGCCGCGCCAGGCTGGTCGCGTCGTGGTCGCTGTCTGAGCTTGAGTTCGAGGCGCTGCGCAACGTCGGCGCGCTCGACGTGGTCGAGCAGACCGTGGCCGCCGGCGCGTCCCCGGCCGACGCCCGCAAGTGGTGGCTTGGCGAGCTGGCCCGGCGGGCCAACGACTCCGGCGTGGAGGTGACCGACCTGCCGATCACGCCGGCGGCGGTCGCGCGGGTGGCAGCCCTGGTCGCGTCCGGCGCGCTCAATGACCGGCTCGCCCGCGAGGTCATCGAGGCCGTGCTCGAGGGCGAGGGCTCGCCCGACGAGGTGGTCGCCGCGCGCGGGCTCGCCGTGGTCAGCGACGAGGCCGCGCTGCTCGCCGCGATCGACGAGGCCGTCGCCGCCAACCCGGACGTGGCGGAGAAGGTGCGCGGCGGCAAGACGGCGGCGGCCGGCGTCCTGGTCGGCGCGGTCATGAAGGCGACCGGCGGCAAGGCCGCCGCCGCCCGCGTCCGCGACCTGATCCTGGACCGCCTGACCTAGCGGCGCCAGAGGCCACGTACCGGGATCTTGCCGCGGAGCCGTACAGCGACTGGCGGGACATTCTCGACTACCTGGCCCGGGCTGCGCGGGAGTCACGCTCCAGCTGCACCCGTTCCGGCCGCACGAAGCCGCGCTGATGCTGACGAACCTGGATCCGGCCGACCGGGCGCGGGTGTACGGGGTCGTCGGTGGCACGCCGCTGTATCTGTCCTGGTGGGATCAGCGGGCCACGGTTACGCAGAACCTGGTCGAGCTGGCCTGCCGCCGAGGAGCGCCGTTGCTCACCGAGGGGCAGCTCGTCATGGCCACCGAGGTCGGCGAGGGCGAGCACACGATGGGCGTGCTCACCGCGATCGCGGCTGGCCGCACGAAGCACAGCGAGATCAAGGACGCGATCGGCGCGTCTACCGGATCGCCGACAACTACCTCGCCTTCTACCTAGGGCCGCTCACCAGGTTCCTGGCCGAGATCGAGCGCGGCCTCGGGAGATCGATCGTCCGGCCCCTGGGTGCCTTCATCGACGAGCACATGGGGCCGGCGTACGAGGAGACTTTCCGCGAACACCTGCGTCGACTGGCCAACCAGGGCGAGCTTGGCGAGGACATCGTGGCGGTCGGCTCCTGGTGGGGCGACGACAGCCAGCAGGAAATCGACGCCGTTGTGCTTGCGCAGCGCGGCCTTACCCGGGTGCCGGTGCTGGCCGGCGAGGCCAAGTGGGCAGGCTCGGTGAACGCCGCGCGTGTCAAGGCCGGGCTTGTCCGCAAGGCCGCGCGCCTTACCCGCGAGGCCGCTGGGCTGCGGTACGCGATCTGCGCACGCGATGGCGTGGAGCACGCTGATGATGACACCCTGACGGTTACCGCGAAGGACATCTTCTGACCGTGAGTGACCGCCGATCCCCGGCGGCTAGGACGCGAGCTGGCGGATCGGCCAGCGCAGGAAGAAGCGCTCCTCGCCGTTGATCGACGCCTGTCCGAGGACGCTGGCACCGAGCAGCTGGTACGGGCGGAGCCGGCGGCGCGTGCACGTGGAGTACGCCACCTCGAAGCCCTGTGCCACAAGGTCGCCGTACCCGAAGCCCTGGATGAACGACCCGTAGGTGGCCCGGGCGGTCTCGCGGTGGTGCGGCGTCGTCATGACGTTCAGGATCTCGCAGAAGCGAGTTCCGGGCTCGTCCGGCGGGCTGAAGCCGAACGCCGCCGCCTGGAATTCCGCGGGGTTCAGGTTGACCGCCATCGCCACCGTCAGCCTGCCGCCGGGATCCCGCGCGGTGTAGATGACCTGGTCCGCGTAGGAGATCCTCGTCCGGATGCGCTGCCCCGCGTCATCCCAGTCCCAGATCAGCCGCACCAGCTTGTTGTCGGTCAGCCCCGCGTACGCGCGGTAGAAGTGCCGCTCGTACTCACCGACCTGGCGGTCGTCGGCGACGTCGACGATTCCGTAGGCCGCGTTCATGACCTGGCCTCCACCCGCATCCGCAGCCCGCCAGCCGGGCGCTGAGTGACCGCGGGCACCGCGACGACCGGGCATCCCGGGTCATGCCGCAGCCGAACACGCTGGCCCGCCACCGCGAGCACGGTGAGCATCTCCACTGTGGCGAAGGTCGCGCCCAGGCACCTGCGCTTGCCGAAGGAGAACGGCAGGTACGCGCTGCGCTGCGCCTGGGTCAGCCGCCCGGCCGTGAACCGCTCCGGGCAGAACGCGCCCGGCTCGGCCCAGTACTGCGCCATGTGGTGCAGGGCGTGAATCGGGATCACGAGGTCGTCACCGCGCCGGATCTGGTGCCCGCCGATCAGGTCGTCGGCCGCCGCCTTCCTGGTCATCCCGTAGACCGGGGGGTACATCCGCAGCGACTCGTGGATGACCTGGTTCGTGTAGCGCAGTGACTTCACGTCCTCCACCGTGGGCGCCCGTCCGCCGAGAACGCTGTCAAGCTCCGCGTGGAAGCGTGCCTCCGCCTCGGGGTGCTGGCTGAGCAGCAGCCAGGTCCAGGCCAGCGCCACCGCGGTGGTCTCGAAGCCCGCGAAGAACAGCGTGACGACCTGATCGCGCAGGTCGCGCCGCAGCGCCGGGGCGCGGTCGCCGTAGGCACGGATCAGCTCGCCGAGGATGTCATCGGGGCCGCCGCCGTCCGCCAGCCGCTGGTCGATCTGCTCGTACACGAAACGGTCGACACCCGCTAGCGCGCGGCGGAAACGGCGGTTGACCTTGCCGGGGATCCACAGCGGCAGCACGACCGGGCTGATGTTGCGGCGGAAGACGACCGCCGCGCCGTACCGCCTGGCCTCGGTGAAGCAGTTCGCCGTCACGGTGACCGTGCCGTCGGCCGCGGTGTGCCTGTCGGTCGTCATGTCGCGGCTGAACAGGGCCATTCCGATCACCCGCAGGGCCAGCTCCTCCATGTCGTCGAGGAGATCCACCTGCTCGCCGCGCCGCCCCGCCTGATCCCACCGGGCCAGCAGTTCCGTGGTCAGCGCGCCGGTGATCTCCACCACGCGCGCCATCAGGGCCCTGTCGAAGGCGGGCTGGGCGAGCCTGCGCTGCCGCTCCCAGTCCGCGCCCTCGCTGCATATCAGGCCGCGGCCGATCACCAGCGCGAGGTTGTCGTAGTGCCGGCCGCGGCGGTAGTTCCGCGGCGCCAGGACGAACATCTGCTGGTTGGCGTCCGCGCTGGCCACCAGCGTGAAGACGCGCCTGAGCACCTGGTACCTGGCGAACCCGTCGTGCTCTTTCACCAGCGCCTGCTGCGTGCCGAGCAGGTCGGCGCGCAACTGGCGCAGCGGGAGCCGGATGGGTGGGCCGTCGGCCGGGCAGCCGACGGGCGCGGGATGCCGGCCGTCGCGCCGGCGCTCGCTAAGCAGTTGCATGGTCGAGTCCGCTCAGCCGGGCGGCTTCCGCCGCGAAAGCATCGTCAAGGCCGGCGCCGTCTTCCAGCAGCCCGATAAGGGTCTGGGCGAAGCGCGCCGCGGGGGCGCCGTCCACGACGTCGTGGTCGATCGTGACCGTCACGCTTTGGGTCACGCGCGGCTCGGCGCGCCCGTCGACCCAGGCAACCCGTTCGTACCTGCCGCCGATGGTGAGCGTGCAGGTGAGGAACGAGCTCGCCATCCCCCAGAATGCGCGCGGCAGCATGAACGAGCCGACGTTCGACACCGCGACCGTGCCCCACTGCTGCTTGAGCCGCGCGGGATCCCGGAACATCCACCACCACAGCAGCGCCCGCGCCCGCCTCGGCAGCCGCATGATCCGGCGACGGCGCCGGACGCCCTGGTCGTCGCGCATGTCGCTGTTCACGGCCTGCCGCAGCTCGTGATTGATCTGCGCCAGGCTCTTGCCGTTCGCGCCGCGCACGATGTACGGGACCGGGACCAGCGAGCCGTCGGGCTTGCGCTTCTCCAGCAGCGCGCTGACGTCCACGTCGTCGAATATGACCAGCTTCCCGCGGCCCTTGCGGTAGGCGTGCATGATCGTGTGCGCACCGACCGCCTGACCCAGGCAGTACACGATGTAGGCGGTAAAGGACACTCCGTCGGGAAGCCGTGACTTGTATCGCTCGATGCCGGCGAGCGCCCGCGACACGTCGACTTCGACGAGGCCATGCGCCAGGTGCGCCCGGTGACCCGCCGTGAGGGTGTCGGTGACGAGCTCCCGGATGCGGGGCCAGGGAACTTCCTGGCACGGCGTCTTACTCATCGAAGGATCCCCCCTGCGACCGGTGCTGGCGCGCGAACCCGTCCATGAAATCCACGAGCCGGCCGACCGCCTCCTGGGTGACTCCGTTGAACAGGCTGGCCCGGCACCCCCCTGTGCTGCGGTGCCCGGCAAGCCCGGTGAACCCGGCCTTGCCCGCTTCCTCAAGGAACTGGCCGTGCAGCTGCGCCGACGGGAGGGCGAACGTCACGTTCGTGATCGACCGGGAGCCGCGCTCGGCCAGGCAGCGGTAGAACGGCGTGCCGTCAAGGAAGTCATACAGCGTGGCGGCCTTGCGGCGGTTCAGCGTGCCCAGTGCGGCCAGCCCGCCGATTTCTCCCTCGATCCAGTCGAGCATGAGCCAGGTGACGTAAATGGCGAACGTCGGCGGCGTGTGATAGTTCGAGCCGTGCTGGGCGTGCGTACGGTAATCGAGGATCGCGGGCAGTTCGCTCGGCCGCGCGGCGATCCCCTCCAGCATCGACCGGCGGATGACGACCAGGGTCACGCCGGCGATCCCGATGTTCTTCTGGGCGTGCGCGTAGACCATGTCGCTGGCGCTCGCGTCGAACACGTCCGTCATCAGGTCCGAGCTCATGTCGGCGATCAGCGGAACCCCGGTCCGCGGCAGTTCGCGGAACTGCGTGCCCTCGACGGTGTTGTTGGTGACGAGGTGCAGGTACCTGGCGCGGCGCCGGGGCCTGATCGACGAGACCGGCGGCACGTGCCGGTAGGACGTGTCGGCGGACGAGGCCACGACCGCGACGTCCCGCCCCATCCGCTGGGGCTCGGCGATCGACTTGCACGCCCAGTACCCGGTGTCGACGTAATCGACGGGGTCCCCCGGCGCGGAGAAGTTCATCGGAATCATGCTGAACTGCAGCGATCCGCCGCCCTGCAGGAACAGCACCTCCCAGTCGGCCGGCAGGCCGAGCACGCGGCGGACCCTGGCCGCGGTGTCCGCGAGCAGGAACTCGATCTCTGGCGCGCGGTGGCTGATTTCCATGACGCCCATCCCGGTGCCCTGGAAATCGACGATGTCCCCCCGCATGCGCGCTATGACCGGCCATGGCAAGGCGGTGGGACCGGCAAAGAAGTTCAGGACGCCGCGGTCCATGTTCGTGACAGGCAAGACTTACCCCTTCGGTTACGGCAGCTTCGGTACCACGATGACCGGCGCCCATTGCGTCGCTACTGACTCTTAATTAAGTAGCGGCCAAGCGAGGGTGCCGGAGTTCGCGCAGCCGAGAAGCCTGCTGCAAAGAGAGTCAGGCCGGTCTCTTCGGACTCATGTTTCAGCTGATCTTGCTGGGGTGCAGGAAAGCCTCGTGGCGCAGGTGGTCGTCCTGGCCGACGAACGCCTTGAAGGACCCCAGCTTGTAGGCGTCGCCGCTCTTGCGGGTGTCGACCGCGATGCGGAAGTCGCGCTTAAGGTGGCTCAAGTGCCGCTCGAACGCGGGGACATCCAGCGGCGCGTCAAGGCGCCGCACGATCTGCTCCATCGTGAGGAACCCGCCGTCGGAGCAACCGCACTGCCCACCAGCGACTGCCGTCGCCCGGCATCAGCCTTTGAAGCACGCAAACGACCTCTGTGAACTTCCTGCCACTCCGTTAAACCGGGGAGACAGGCTAGTTCGGTTCTGCCGCGAAACTTGCATGATGCCCGAGGTCGGTGGCTGTTGGTATAGAGGCAGTCGCATTCAGTGCGTCGCGAATTGCCTCACCCAGGGCCCTGGCGACTGGAGGCGGGAATGCGTTGCCGACTTGACGATAGGCCGCTGTCTTCCGGCCCGAGAACGCCCAATTATCAGGAAAACCCTGGATACGGGCCACCATGCGCGTAGTCAACTTCACCGGTCGGTCGATTGGGAAGTCTGGCCCAGGGGGTTCGTTTGCGACGCCAAGACCGTCCACCCCCAGTTTTTTCCACGCTTCACGTGCACGGGTAGGACCAAGGTCAGGACCGCCATGCTTCTTGCTGCCGCCGACGATAGTTGATCCAATTCCCTGTGCCTTGTCCCGCCACTCATCGGAGCCTGGCCAGCCGGCCTCACTGATGAGGTCGTACAGCGTGTCACCGACCGTCGGCGGTGGATAGGGTGATGGCTCCGGCCACCGGAACTGCCCTGCCCAGGGTTTTTTCATCGCCACCAGCACGAATCTGGGCCGCAGTTGGGGAACACCATGTTCGCTGGCCTGCACTAGATCCCACCACGTCTGGTACCCGAGTGCGTGCAACTGCTCCAGCACCTGGGCCCGGTAGCTGTCGAATCGGCTGGTGGCCAGGCCCGGCACGTTCTCTAGGAGAACGGCCCGTGGCCCGGTCTCCCTGACGAGTCTGAGTGCCTGGGGGAACAAGTCGCGGTCGTCATCTTGGCCGAGCCGCTTACCCGCGATAGAGAAGGGAGGACAGGGCACGCCACCAGAAAAGAGATCGATGCCCGCGTAAGAACGCCCGTCTAGGTTGCGGACGTCGTCTTCAACGACCTTCCACTCGGAACCGCGGTTAAGGCGGAGAGTCTCGCAAGCATCGGTGTCAATCTCGACTACTGCCTCGTGAACGAAGCCTGCCTGCTCCAGGCCGAGCGACTGGCCACCAGCACCAGCGCAGATCTCAAGACAGGTCAACTCGTCCACAGTTCCTCCAGCGCTAGCATCATGGCTCATTCTGCCTGCGGGTACCGACATTCGGCGGATGCCACGCTGATCCGCCGGTCCTTGGTTACCAGGAAGCCAGGGTGTCGAGCAGAACCTCGTAGCTGAGCAGGCGCCGCTGCCCCACGACCTCTCGCCAAGCATCTTGCTGTTCCGAGTTGGCGTTCTCGCTCACGCTAGCGTCGAGGGCGTCGAAGGCCACATGGTACACGGCATCGACCTCGCCGGTTCCCCGGGCGATCGAGGCCAAGCGGCTAGGCAACGGCTCAGCGGTCACGGTCACCAGATGCGGCTGCCTGCCACGGCGGTGACGAATCATCTGCAGACACTCATGGCGGATGTTCTGCACCCGGTCGGAGCGGATCGTCCACTTGCACGAGATTGCTGCATGCAGCGGAGGCAGCCCGGATGCAGTCACCACGTTCCCCAAGGCGACCGTCACGTCGGGCTTGATGAGGTAATCCATCCCCACGGTGATGCGCAACTCGGGATTGGCGCGGACCAATTCGGCCACCTTGCTGAGGTGCGCGTACTGGTCAAACTGGGTGATAATCGCACCCCGGGCCACCACCCACGTGCGATCGGGGTGCAGGTCCGGGAGTTGATCAGCGAGGTGATCACGGACTTCCTGTTCCAGCGGCCCCCCGGGGTCCTTGGGCACGTCGGAGGCTACGTCCCGCACCACATCGAGGTAATCAAGCATCCGGGCGCCGATCCGCATGGACTCGGCATTGTCCACATCAGCAAAGTTGGGCACCAATGGCCAGTCCAACTTATTCTTTCCGCTAGGTTTCCACCCCAGCAGAGCACGCGCGAACGGCGCCGTCACGCACTACCTCCTATGCATGAACGAGGATGATCCCAGTACGGAACCATAGTCCGGGGTGAAGCGTAACGAGTCGGAGATAGCTCCGCGCGTGAGCACGAACCCGCCGCGGCACACCTGATCGAAGACCATTTTGTCGTGTTCCCTCAGGAATACACGAAGGCCCGCCACCGTGGGTCTTACGCAGAGATCGAGCAGTTCCACGAGTTGCTGCGCGGAAAGCGGCAGGCTACAGCCGTGTCAGCTTGCCGAGATGTCTTCCGGAGGAACCACTCTCAGGGTTGGTCGTCGGGATCCTCCTCGAAGGTCTCCGCGTACAGGCGCAGGTTGATCTCATTGGACCATGCCAGAGCCCATCTGCGCAGGTCAGCGATGTCATCCTCGGACATCCCGTAGGCGAAGAACTCATCGTCCGCGCGCCACTGGACGGCATTCAGCCGCATCACAAGGTTTTCAAGGCTGAATTCGTCCCGGGCATGTCGGCATCCCAGCGATTCCAGCTCAGCGAGCGACCGGAGGCGGGAAGCAGCGTGAATATCGACCAGATCTCGTGCGTAACCTCGGTCGGCCAGGGCGCGGACTTTGGTGCCTATTACATCGTCCAAGGCGAGAACCGGGCCGTAGGGCGTATCTTGCGGTGGTCGGTTGAATGCTTCTTTGAGAATGTCAACTTCGCAGTCCTCGCCGAGCTTCGGGTCAGTGACCAAGAACCGTGCGGACAGGGGATCGACTCCGATGACCCGCACCTGCCAGCCCCGCTCGGTCAACCCGGCAACGAGCTGCGATGCGAGGTTGTCCATCGAGATCGAACTGTTGGTTGCCACGTCAATATCACGACTTGGACGATCAACCAGACCATGCGCCTGAACGGCGTACCCGCCCGTAATGACGAATGGAAAATCGTTGCCAATTGCCAAAACGTCCCGCAGCAGCCGCCGATGCAGGTCGTTGAGGTTCACGACCCGGTCGGCCGCCCATCGTTAAGTTCCGGGAATGCCGATTCCCAGACGCTGCGGATAGGAGAGCTGAGGATCGTGCGCAAGACCGGCCACTGTTTGACCAAGAGCTCGCGGTTAATGTATGCGATCAGATCTTCTCGGAGCCCCTCCGTGAGGACGATGTGGTACATGCTCGCGCATAGCGGAGGACGGTCCACCTCGAACGTGGTTAGGCCCGACCAGGCCACATGCAGGGGCAATTGGACAGTGCCGTGGTCCGGGCCGGTCAGGTCGTCCAGCGAACGCGGCAGCCTGCCGCGGTAGCGCTCCTCGAGAACCGCGGCACGGGAGATAGGCGACGACAGGCTGTCCACGACTGCGATTATCCCCCCGCCGGCCCAGAACAGAGTGCGCAATCCGCCGTGCGCAAGCTATTGCGCGTCGGGGTGCAGGCGGTGCACCCGGCGGGGCCAGGTGGCTTCGAGCAGCCCGACGAGCCGGGTGATCAGCGTGTTCACCGGCGCCTCGATGCCGTGGGCAGAAGCCCTGGACGCGATCGCCCCGTTGAGGTGGGCGATCTCGGTGCGCCGGCCGTTGATCAGGTCCTGCAGGGTGGAGGCCAGGTGGTCGCCCGAGGCGGCCGGGTCGAACTGCGCCTTCATCAGCCGCAGCGCCGCGCCTGTGTCCACCGCCACGCCTTCAGCCGCCGCGACCGCTGAAACCTCGCGCAGGACAGACAAAGCGAGCTCGTCGAACCCGTCGTAACGGGCGAGCGCGGAGACGGGTATCGACGCGATCGCGCACAGCGCGTTCATCACGCAGTTGAAGGCGACCTTCGCCCAGATCACGCCGAGCACGTCGTCGGCTGCGCGGGTGGGCAAGCCCGCGGCCGACAGAGCCAGCCGGGTCCGTTCGGCATGGGAAGAGGGCCCCGGCTGGAGCGCGCCGAGCACGGTCTCACCGGTCCCCAGCGCGCGGATGTGCCCCGGGCCGAGCAGTTCGGTGCCGAGCGTGGTGGTCCCGGCCAGCAGCCGGGCGGCCGGCACGTAATCAGAAAGCGCCTCGATGTTGCCCAGGCCGTTCTGCAGCGTGAGAACCACCGTGGACGGCCCGATCGCGCCTGCCGTGGCGGCCGCGACCGCGGCCGTCGCCGTGGCCTTGGTGAACACGATGACCAGCTCGGCGGGCTGCCCGGCAGCGGCGGGGAACAGCCGGGCAGGCACCGGCACCACCCGGGAGCCGTCGGCGTCGTCGATCCGCAGCCCGGAGGAGTTGACCGCCGACACGTGCTCCTGCCACCCGTCGAGCAGCAGCACGTCGTGGCCCGCGGAGAACAGCGCGCCGCCGAACCGGCACCCCATCGCCCCGGCCCCGGCGATCGTGATCTTCACCGCTGTCCCAGGTAGGCCGGCGCGGGCCAGTCGGAGCAGTCCGACTCCGCGGGCACGCCGAGGGCCGGGGTGCCGTAGGTGCGGAACGTCGACGGCAGCCGGGCACCCCAGCCGGGCTTGGCCGCGTACTGCGCGGGAGTCCAGATCACCGGGTTGTCGTCAGGGTCGAAGCCGAGGTACCCGCCCGAGCAGATCTCGATCCTGTTGCCGCCTGGCTCGCGCGTGTACAGGTAGAACCCCTGGATCGGGATGTGCCTGGACGGCCCGGCCTCGATCGGCACGAAGGCGTCGTTCATCAGGTCCGCCGCGCGCAGCACGTCCTCCCGCGAGTCCACCCAGAACGCCAGGTGGTGCAGCCGCGCCGCCCCGGACAGGTAATCCCGCACGTAGATGACCTCATGCCCCTGCACCGTGCTGCTCAGCCACGCCCCGTCCTCGGCGCCGTCGTCGCGCCTGATGATCTCGAACGTGCGCAGCCCGAACCCGTCCTCCCAGAACGCCCGGCAGGCCCGCACGTCCCGTGCCATCAGGTTGACGTGCTCGAGGCGGCGGACGTTCGCGCCCCGTCCCAGGTACCGCCCGTGATTGGTCTTCATCGCCGGCTCCTGCCCGGCGCCAGGCGACCACTTGGACGTCTCGTAGTAGATCCGCACCGGGTGCCCGTCGGGGTCGGCGAACTCGAACGCGGGTCCCTTCCCCGCTTCTGGCGACACCCAGGAACCGTCGACGCCGGCCGACTTGAGCCACGTGACCCGCCGCTGCAGCGCGGCGGGGCTCCAGGCCCGCACCGCCATGTGCCCGAGGCCCGGGTGATCGGCCGCCGTCAGCTTCAGGCAGTAGGGCTCGTAGTCGCCGTAGCCGCGCAGGTACCACGAGCCGCCGTCCTCGGCCGCCACCGTCAGGCCGAGCAGCGACGTGAAGTACCGCAGGCTCTCCTCCGGGGCCGGGGTGAGCAGTTCCGCGTGCCCGATGTGGGCGACGTCGCGCCATCGCTCCGTCGTCGGCTCCGTCGTCGGCTCCGTCATCGCGGCTGTCCTTTCAGCGCAGCTCGCCGAGGGCCGCCCGCGCGGTCGCGCCGAGCATCGACAGGTCGGTGGAGACCGCCAGCAGGGTCAGCCCGCGTTCGGCCCACTGGCGTGCCTCGCCGGCGCTGCCGCAGAAGATCCCGAGCGGCGTCCCGTGGCTGGCGGTCGCGGCGATGACCGTCTCGATCGGGCCCGACACGTCCGGGTGCCGCAAGTCGCCGGGCCGCCCCATCGACACCGACAGGTCGCTCGGCCCGATGAACAGCGCGTCGAACGCGTCGCAGGCGAGGATCTCACCGACCGCGGCGACGCCCTCAGCCGACTCGATCTGCCCGACGAGCACGGTCGATTGCAGGCTCGCGGTCAGGTGCTCACCGGCGGAGACGGCCCCGAACCGCCCGGCCCGCGTCGCCAGCGACAGCGACCGCGATCCGACAGGGGGGTAGTGCACCGCCGCGCGCGCCGCCGCCGCGTCCTGCGCCGAGGTCACGTCGCTCACCTGGATGCCGGTCGCCCCGCAGTCGAGCAGCTGCCCGCACAGCCCGAGCGCGGCGGCGGGCAGCCGAACGACGACCGGCACGCCGTGGGCGTCGCACGCCCGCACGATGCCCTCGATGTCGCCAACGGACAGCGCGGAGTGCTCCAGGTCGGCGACGATCAGGTCGTACCCGGCGGCCGCGAGCACCTCGGCGACCGAGGCGTCACGGGACTTCACGAACGTTGCGAGGAGACGCTCGCCGCCGCGCAGCCGCGCCCGCAGCGGGCGGGCCTCAGCCGTCGGAACCGCCGTCACCCTCGTCGATCGCGTAGTAGTCGTCGCGGCGCGGGTTGAAGATGCTCAGGTCGACCAGCGCCTCGTCCTCGGCCGCGACCGCGTAGTGCAGCACGCCAGAAGGGACGACGAGCATGTCGCCCTGCGCGACCTCGACGGTCTCGTCGCCGACGGTGAACGTGCCGTGCCCTGAGACGATGTACACGATCTGTTCGTGCGGGTGCGTGTGCGGCCGCGGCTCATGCCCGGGGCTCAGCGTGCCCCAGGCCAGCGTCGCGCCCGCGCCGGAAAACGAGCGCCGGGTCACCCCGGGCCGCACGTCGGTCAGCTTGAGCTCGTCGATGTTCGCTTTCTTCATCGCAACACCCCCAGCGGAGCGGCCGTGACCGAAGCGAACATATATGATCCGCCGCGATTAGGGAAGAGCCGACCGCCGCCACCCGCCGGCGGAAGGGTGCACCGCCGACCGCATCAGCCGGGATTTTTCATTCCAATTATTCCGAACGCTCCCCGGCTTCTCTCCAGCGCCGGCCCTCCCGCGAGCGGCGGCGGCCGCCAGCACGGCGGCGAGCGCCGCGATCTCTACGTGGTTCGCGTCACCGCGAACCACTACTAGCCCGGGGGGGCGACCCCCCGGAGCCCCCCGGCTGCGGCTTGACGCCGCACGTGCCTCATGGGGCGCGTCCCCCGATCCACCCACGTAATTCCCCGGGTCAGTCACGCTGTTTAGCCCGGGGGGGCGACCCCCCGGAACCCCCCGGCTGCGGCTTGACGCCGCACGTGCCTCGCCGGGCACTTCCCCCGGGTCAGTCACGTGTTTCCGCCGGTCAGCCACGGGACTTGCCTACTCCGATGCCGAACTCCCTGTGCACCCGCGCCCAGAACGCGTCCCGCAGCCATTCGCGGGCCTCCTGGTACGGGCGCAGCGACTGGCCGAGCTCCTTTTCCGCCTCGACGAGCAGCTCCTTGTCGATGACCGGCGGCAGAATCGGCCCGGGCAGCAGGTCGCGGATGTTGTCGGCGCCCCGGGTGAGGATCCATTTGTGCGCGACGTGCTCGCCCGCCTCTTCGACGTGCCGCCGGTCCGGGCCCAGCCGCGGCATCGGGCCGGTGCTCGCGCCGGTGAGGTGCGAGTTGCGCCCCAGCGGGGCGGGCGGGCGCAGGTGCCGCTCGCCGAACAGCTGGGCCGGTGACGGCACGCTGGCCTGGATGTCCGCCCGCGGCTGCTCGGAGACGGGGTTCTTGGTGAAGTACGGGCGCAGGAACCCGGCGTCGAGCACGTCCACGGTGTCCGATTCCCAGACCAGCCGCTCGGCCTGGTTCGTCCCGTACGGCGGCTCGATGCCCCACAGGTGCACCCGCACGCCGAACGCCTGGGCGGCCTCGACGGCGGGGACCATGTCCTCGTCGCCGGCGATGAGGACCGCGTCGGTTATCGCGCGGTGCCGGGCGAGCGACTCCATGTCGGCGCGGATGTTGGCGTCCACGCCCTTCTGCTGGCCGCGCGCGTTCAGGTTGCCGAGGCGCAGCTTCACCCAGGCCATCTGCGCGACGACGCGCTGGTCGATGGTCGGCACCCGGTCCCGCGCCGCGTCGTACCAGTACACGCGGAGCAGTTCGCCGCGGAAGAGCTCGTCCGCGTGCTTGGTGACCGCCTGGATGAGGCCGACCGCGTCCACCCGGTAGTCCCGCCGGGAACTCGTGCCGAAAAGCAATTCGCCCGCGGCCGCGTAGATATACCCGACGTCAACCATGACCGCGTATCTGGCGAGGACGGGCATCGGGGCGGCGAATTCGCTCATCGTCTACCGACTCTAAGACAGCCGGGCCAATGCGCGCGCCAGTTGGCCGGCATTGCCGCCAGACCCTGGTCACCGGCGTCACAGCGGAATGTTGCCGTGCTTCTTCGGCGGCAGCGTTTCCCGCTTGGCGCGCAGCGACAGCAGCGCCTTGGTGACGGCGACGCGGGTTTCGGCCGGGCGGATCACCGCGTCAAGGTAACCGCGCTCGGCGGCGATATAGGGATTGGCGAGGGTGTCCTCGTATTCGGCCGTCCGCCGCGCCCTGAGCTGCTCCGGGTTATCGGCGCTGGCCAGCTCGCGGCGGTACAGGATGTTGACCGCCCCCTGCGCGCCCATCACCGCGATCTGGGCGGTGGGCCAGGCCAGGTTGATGTCGCCGCCGAGGTGCTTGGACCCCATGACGTCGTAGGCGCCGCCGTAGGCCTTGCGGGTGATCACGGTGACCTTCGGGACGGTGGCCTCCGCGTAGGCGTAGATCAGCTTGGCGCCGCGGCGGATGATGCCGCGCCACTCCTGGCTGACGCCGGGCAGGAAGCCGGGCACGTCGACAAGCGTCAGGATCGGGATGCTGAACGCGTCGCAGGTCCGCACGAACCGCGCCGCCTTCTCCGAGGCGTCGATGTCGAGACAGCCGGCGAAGTGCATGGGCTGGTTGGCCACCACGCCGACGGGGAAGCCGGCGATCCGGCCGAAGCCGACGACGATGTTCGGCGCGAACGCGGCGTGGATTTCCAGGAACTCGCCGTCGTCGAGCACGGTCTCGATGACCGCGTGGATGTCGTACGGCTGGTTGGGCGAGTCGGGGATGAGGGTGTCAAGCGCCCGGTCGTCCGCCGAGATCTCCAGGTCGGCGGGGATGTCGATGGCCGGCGGCTCGTCGAGGTTGTTGGACGGCAGGTAGGACAGCAGCTCCCTGGCGAAGGCGATGCAGTCCTCCTCTGACTCCGCCTGGTAGTGCGCGACGCCGGACTTGGCCGCGTGCGCGTGCGCGCCGCCGAGCTCCTCGAAGGTGACGTCCTCCCCGGTCACGGTCTTGATCACGTCGGGCCCGGTGATGAACATGTGGCTGGTGCCCTCGACCATCAGGGTGAAGTCGGTGATCGCCGGCGAGTAGACGGCCCCGCCGGCGCACGGCCCCATGATGAGGGAGATCTGCGGGATCACGCCGGAGGCGCGGGTGTTGCGGAAGAAGATCTCCGCGAACAGCCCGAGCGCGACCACGCCCTCCTGGATCCGCGCGCCGCCGCCGTCGTTGATGCCGACGACCGGGCAGCCGGTCTTGATCGCGTGGTCCATGACCTTGACGATCTTCTCGCCGTACACCTCGCCGAGCGACCCGCCGAACACCGTGAAGTCCTGGCTGAACACGCACACCGGGCGGCCGTCGACCGTGCCGTGGCCGGTGACCACGCCGTCGCCGTACGGCCGGTTCGCCTGCATGCCGAAGTCGTGCGCCCGGTGCCTGGCCAGCTCGTCGAACTCGGTGAACGAGCCCGCGTCAAGCAGCAGGTCGATCCGCTCGCGGGCGGTCAGCTTGCCGCGGGCGTGCTGTTTCTCCACCGCCTGCGCGGACCCGGCGTGCACCGCCTCGTAGCGGCGGCGCTCCAGGTCGGCGATCTTCCCCGCGGTGGTGTGCGGGTCAGGCGTGTCGGCAGGAATCGTCTCGGCAGCGGTCATGGACAGATGCTAGCCCCGGGGGACGACCCCCCGAGCGCCGCTAGCCCGGGGGGACGACCCCCCGGAACCCCCCGGCTGCGGCTTGACGCCGCACCTGCTCCGGGGATCCGGGGGCTGTGCGGGCTCCATGCCTGCGCGGGTTACGCTCGCTTTCGTGAGCACCGCGAGCGTCGACAGGCAGCGTGACTCGGCTGAGCTGCCCGAGCTGATGCGGCGCGATGTCCGGCTGCTCGGCGAGATGCTCGGCGAGGTGATCAGCGAGTCTGACGGGCCCGGCCTGCTCGCGGACGTGGAGCGGCTGCGGCACGCGGTGATCGAGGCCCGCCGCGTCCCTGACCGCGCCTCCGCGGCGGCCAGCGCGGCCGGGGACGCCATCGCCGCCCTGGTCGCCTCCTGGTCCCAGGCGCGGGCCGAGCAGGTCGCCCGCGCGTTCACGGTGTACTTCCACCTGGTCAACCTGGCCGAAGAGCAGCAGCGCGTGCGCACGCTCCGCGAGCGCGACTCCGGTGACCTCGCGCCCAGGGAGTCGCTCGCCGACGCTGTCGCCAGGATCACCGCAGAACAGGGCCGCGGGCATGTGGACGAGCTGCTGGCCGGGCTGCGCGTGTACCCCGTGTTCACCGCCCACCCCACCGAGGCGCGCCGCCGCGCCGTGGTCGCGTCGCTGCGCCGGGTCAGCGGCCTGCTCGCCGCCGTCGACGACAGCCGGGCGGGCGCGGCGCAGGAAAAAGAGACGCGGCGGCAGCTGCGCGAGGAGGTCGACCTGCTGTGGCGGACCGCGCAGCTGCGGGTGGCCGGGATGACGCCGGCCGACGAGGTCCGCACGGTGATGACCGCGTTCGACGAGACGCTGTTCCGGCTCGTGCCCGTGCTGTACCGGGCGCTGGACCAGGTGCTGCTCGGCCCGGACAGCGGGCGGGCGCCCTCGCCTGTGCCGGCGTTCCTGCGGTTCGGCAGCTGGGTCGGCGCCGACAGGGACGGCAATCCGACGGTCACCTCGGCGGTCACCAGGGAGGCCGCGGTGATCCAGGCCGACCACGCGCTGCGCGCGCTCGAGGCGGCCTGCACCCGGATCGGGCGGGCGCTGACCGTGAACGAGGGCGCCGCGCCGACGTCGGCCGAACTGCGCCGGGCACTGGCCGCGGCCTCGGCCGCGCACCCGGACCTGCTCGCTGACATCCGCGCCCGCTCGCCGATCGAGCCCTACCGTGCCTATCTCCTCTTCGCCGCCGAACGGCTGCTGGCCACCCGCGCCCGCGACGCGGACCTGGCCTACGCCGGGCCCGCGGAGTTCCTCGCCGACCTGCGCCTGGTCCAGTCGTCGCTCGCGGCGGCCGGGGCGGTCAGGCAGGCATACGGGGAACTTCAGCACCTGATCTGGCAGGCCGAGACGTTCGGCTTCCACCTGGCCGGCCTTGAGGTCAGGCAGCATTCGCAGGTGCACGCCCGGGCGCTCGATGAGCTGCGGGGGTGGGGCGGATCGTCGCCCGGCCAGCCGCTTGCCGAGCCGTCTGCCATGACTGCCGAGGTGCTCGACACGATCCGGGTGATCGCGTGGATCCAGCGCCGGTTCGGCGTGGCCGCCTGCCGCCGGTACATCGTCTCGTTCACCACCTCGGCCGCCGACATCGCGGCGGTGTACGAGCTGGCGGCACACGCGTTCCCCGACGGGGACGGGCCGGCGCTCGACGTCGTGCCGCTGTTCGAGAGCGGCGACGACCTGGCGCGGGCGCCCGCCGTGCTGACGTCGATGCTGTCGCTGCCGCCGGTCGCCGCCCGGCTCGAGGCGAACGGGCGGCAGCTTGAGGTGATGCTCGGGTACTCGGACTCGGCGAAGGAACTGGGGCCCGCCTCGGCCACCCTGCGGCTGTTCGACGCGCAGGCGGAGCTGGCGTCGTGGGCGGCGGGGCACGGGGTGAAGCTGACGCTGTTCCACGGCCGGGGCGGGGCGCTCGGCCGTGGCGGCGGCCCGGCGGGGCGGGCCGTGCTCGCGCAGGCGCCCGGGTCGGTGGACGGCCGGTTCAAGGTCACCGAGCAGGGCGAGGTGATCTTCGCGCGGTACGGCACGCCCGCGATCGGGCTGCGCCACCTGGAGCAGGTCACCTCCGCGGTGCTGCTCGCGTCCTCGCCGTCGGTGGCCGCGCGCAACGGCAGGGCGGCGGCCGCGTTCCGCGCGCTGGCCACCGCGATCGACGACGGGGCACGCGCGGCGTTCCGCGCGCTCGCCGAGACCGACGGGTTCGCCGGCTGGTTCGCGCGGGTCAGCCCCCTTGAGGAGATCGCCGGGCTGCGCATCGGCTCGCGCCCCGCCCGGCGCGGGCACGGCGGCGGCCCGCTCGGCCTCGAGGACCTGCGCGCGATCCCGTGGGTGTTCGCCTGGGCGCAGACCAGGTTCAACCTGCCCGGCTGGTACGGCCTGGGCAGCGGCCTCGCGGCCGCCGAGTCCGCCGCCGGGATCGCCGAGCTGCGCCGCGCGTACCGGGAGTGGCCGCTGCTGGCCACGCTGCTCGACAACGCCGAGATGAGCCTGGCCAAGACCGACCGGGCGATCGCCGCGCGTTACCTGGCCCTCGGCGCCCGCCCGGACCTGACCGCCCGGGTGCTCGCCGAATACGACCTGACCAGGCGCCTCGTGCTGGCCGTCACCGAGCACGACCGGCTGCTGGCCGACCGGGCGGTCCTGTCCCGCGCCATCGTGCTGCGCGACCCCTACGTGGACGCCCTGTCCTACCTGCAGCTGCGCGCGCTGTCCGCGCTGCGCGCGGACAGCGCGCCCGCCGAGCGCGAGTCACTGGAGCGGCTGCTCCTGCTCACGGTCAGCGGCGTGGCCGCCGGCCTGCAGAACACCGGCTGACCGGGCCGCGGCCCGGCCGGCGGCGGGTGCGGCAGGTCGCACGGTGCGGAACGCCAGTGCCGCGGCGCCCAGCGTGACGAGGCTGGCGACGGCGGCTATTCCGGGAAGCCGGGCCGCCTGGGCGAGGAAGGGCCCGGCGACGGCGCCGGCCAGCGTGGCGGCCGCCTCGCCGGTGACGAACGCGGCGCTAACCCGGCCGAGTACCGCGCCGGGGACCGCCCGCTGCACGGCGGTCTGCGGCACCACCGCGGACATCGTGCCGAACATCCCGATGGCTACCGCCGCCGGCAGCGCCCGGGGCAATGACGACGAGGTGAACAGCAGGAAGTAGGCCACGCCGGTTGCCGTCAGGGTCGCGGTGAGCAGGATCCGGACCTGGGCACGGTCCAGGAGCGCGCGCAGCGCAGGGGCGCTGAGCAGGACGCCGGCGCCCAGGCAGGACAGCAGGAAGCCGGTGTGCTCGGTGCCTCCCAGCCGCTGGACGCCGAAAGGGATGAGCACGGCGCTCAGCGATGCGTTGGCCGCCAGGAAGATGACCGTGACGGGAAGCAGCGCCCTGACGGTCGGCTCGCGCCGCAGCGCGCGTACCCCCTCGGCAAGGTCGCCGGCCACGTCAGCGAGCGAGGCGGGGCGGCCAGCGCGTTCACCGCCGGCCCGCGAGGTCATGGCGTTGGCGGCAGCGCACGCCAGGTAGCTGAGCGCGTCGGCGCAGATCAGCCAGCTGACGCCGCAGTAGGCCAGCAGGATCCCGCCGAGCGGGCCGCCGACGAGCTGCATGGTGCCCCCCGCGAGCGCGTTGAGGGAGTTGGCGCTGCTGAGCACGGTCCCTGTACCGACGATCGACGGCGTGCGCGCCAGCGCGGCCGGCTGGTAGAGAACACCGCCGGCGTTCTCGGCGACAAGAGCGGCATAGAGTACCCAGTAACGTCCGGGAGACAGGCCGGCCAGCATTGCCGCGACGGCGACGGCGCGCAGCAGGCTGGTACCGATCATCAGGCGGCGCCTGTCCCACCGGTCGGTAAAGACGCCGGCGACCGGCCCGAGCACCAGCCCCGGCAGGTACTCCGCGGCGAGAGTGAGCCCGGTATCGCGCAGCGAGCCGGTGACCTGGAAGACGTGAGCGGGGATGGCGAGAATCAGCAGCCACGAGCCGAAGGAGCTGATGAGGCCGCCGCCCCACAGCAACCGGAAGTCCCGTGTCCTGAGCGCCTGGAACATGGCCGCCGCCCGCCGTCGGAGGAGTCTTCTATCAGAATAGCTCTTAGATTTTATCTTCTGTCAAGATAGGAGCGGCATGGGAGAGGCGGAGATCGGCCGTCAGCTGCGGGCGCGGCGGAGCGCCGCGGGCCGGACCGTGGCCTCCGTCGCGACCGACGCGGGCCTGTCGGTGCCGTATATCGCCAACCTCGAGAACGGCAGGGGAAACCCGACGATCACCGCGCTGACGAGGCTCGCCGCGGCCCTCGGCATGCGCCTGGCGATCACGCTCGTGCCGGACGACCAGGCCGGGCCGTCGCGGGAA
>JASHPP010000574.1 GCA_030038035.1 Trebonia sp. | reverse complement strand
CGTGGTACGCGGACCCGGTGCGCCGCTACATGCTGCCCGTCTTCAGCGACCGGCAGGCGCAGTGGCCGTCCCACCCGTACGCGCAGCGCGACTCGCTGCACGAGGCGGAGATGTGGGCGGTCGAGGGGCTGACCCACCGGTACCCGACGAAGGTGCTCGCCGAACTGCTGCCGACCTGCCCGCAGTACTGCGGCCACTGCACGCGGATGGACCTGGTGGGCAACCCGACCGCGTCGTTCGGCAAGCACAAGTTCGCGATGGCGCGCGAGGACCGGCTGACCGCGATGCTCGACTACCTGCGGCGGACCCCTGGCGTGCGGGACGTGGTGGTGTCCGGCGGTGACGTGGCGAACCTGCCCTGGCCGCGCCTTGAGTCGTTCGTGTCCGCGCTGCTTGAGATCGAGTCGGTGCGCGACATCCGGCTGGCCAGCAAGGCGCTGATGGGGCTGCCGCAGCACTGGCTGTCTGACGAGGTGCGGGCAGGGATGGCGCGGCTGGCGGCGACGGCGCGGTCGCGGGACGTGTCGCTGGCGATCCACACGCACGTGAACGCCGCGCAGTCGGTGACCCCGCTGGTGGCGCGGGCCGCCAGGGCGATGCTCGAGGCCGGGGTCAGGGACGTGCGCAACCAGGGCGTGCTGCTGCGCGGCGTCAACGCCGGCTGGTCCGGGCCAGCAGGTGAAAACGACGCAGGCGCGCTGCTCGACCTGTGTTTCGCGCTGCTCGACGGGGCCGGGATCCTGCCGTACTACTTCTACATGTGCGACATGATCCCCGGCGCCGAGCACTGGCGGCTGACGCTCGGTGAGGCGCAGCGGCTGCAGAGCGCGATCATGGGCTACCTGCCGGGGTTCGCGACGCCGCGGGTGGTCTGCGACGTGCCGTACGTGGGCAAACGGTGGGTGCACCAGGTGGCGCGGTATGACACCGCGCTGGGCATCTCGTACTGGACGAAGAACTACCGGACCGCGCTCGAGGCCGCCGACCCGCTCGCGCTCGAGCGGGAGTACCCCTACTACGACCCGGTGCACCTGCTGCCAGAAGCGGGCCAGGCCTGGTGGCGCGACCGGGTGCGCCAGCCGGAGCTCGTTGAATTAAGTTTGTCGCATGACACGGCGCAGTGAGCAGATCAGCCTCCACCTCAACGCCTACCTGACGGCACACAGCACCCCGCCGGACGCGATCTTGCGGGAACTGGCCACGGAGACGGCGGAGCGCTACCCGAACGAGATCCACCTGCAGGTCGCTGCCGAGATGGGCACGCTGCTGACGCTGCTGACCAGGCTCAGCCGGGCGCGCCGCGGGATAGAGGTTGGCACGTTTACCGGGTACTCGTCGATCTGCATAGCCCGCGGGCTCGGCGCCGGCGGCCGGCTGCTGTGCTGCGACGTCAGCGAGGAGTGGACCTCGGTGGCACGCAAGTACTGGGAGAAGGCAGGGCTGGCCGACCGGATCGAGCTGCGCCTTGGCGCCGCGCTCGACACGCTGCGCGCGCTGCCGCGGGAGGAGGCCTTCGACGTGGCGTTCATCGACGCGGACAAGCTGTCCTACCCCAAATACTGGGCGGAGGTCGTGCCGCGGGTGCGCAGCGGCGGCGTGATCATGGTGGACAACACGTTCTCCCACGGCCGGGTGCTCGACGCGGGCAACGACAACCCGTCGGTCATCGCGGTGCGCGCGATGAACGACCAGGCGGCAGCCGACGAACGCGTCGAGCTGGTCATGATCCCGCTCGGCGACGGCCTGACGGTCGCGCTCAGGCACTGAGCCGGCTGCCGCGGGCGCGTGCTGGCGCCCGATAAGGATCGCGCCGGGCCGGGTGGGCCGAGCCCGTCCGACACGTCGGCGTGCTCGCTTTCCAGCGTCAGGCCGGCCAATTGCGCCTCCTGCTCGATCAGTGCCGCGAAATCGACGTCGCCGTAGCCCCGGCTGACCAGCGACTGGATGAGCTGGTGCACCACCGCGGCCACGGGCATCGGGACCTCGCACTCCCGCGCGGCCGCCAGGCCGAGGTCGAAGTCCTTGCGCAGCAGGCGCGCGGTGAACGTGGCCTCGAAGTCCAGGTTCACGTAGGCCGGCGTCTTGTACTGGGTGAACTGCGAGCCCACGACGCTGTTGTTGAGACAGGCCAGGAAGGCCTCCCGGCTGATTCCGCTGGCCTGGGCGAGAATCGTGATCTCCGCCATCGACGCGGCGACCACGCCGAGGAACAGGTTGTGACACAGCTTGACGACCCGCGCCAGCTCCCCGTCGCCGACGTACGTGACGCCGCGGCCGAGCATGTTCAGGTAGGGCTGCGCCGTGTCGAACGCGTCGCGCGGGCCGGAGACGGCGGCGGTCATCCTGCCGACCTCAACGACCTTCGGGTTTCCCATCACCGGCGCGGCGAGCAGCGCGGTGCCGCGCTCGCCGAGCCTTTCCCTGACGATCGCCGAGGCGTCAGCGGACACCGTCGAGGTGTCGACGACGATCTTCGGGGAGGCGCTGCCGGAAATGAGCCCGCCCGGCCCGGTCAGGGCGGAGACGAGGTCGGCCGGCGTGCCGACCGCGGTGAAGACGATGTCGCAGCCGGCCAGTTCCTGGCAGGAGCCCGCCGCCTTGGCGCCCAGCTCGACGAGCGGTGCCGCCTTGGCCGCGGTGCGGTTGTAGACGGTCACGTCGCAGCCGTTGGCAAGCAGACGGCGGACCATGGCGGCACCCATCCGGCCGGTACCCAGCCACCCCAGCTGGAGTGCCTCACCGTGTCGAGTCAATGCCTTCCCCGTCCTGCCTGCCCCGCCCCGACTGCACGGCACAATCGTTTGCATTAGAGGCTCTCCTGCCGGCGGCGGTTTGTCAATCCGTCATGCCCAATCCGTTATCAGGCTGTGGCGTCCGGCTCCCGCTCGCAGCCCCGGCTGGCCGGCTCCTGACTCCTGGCTCCTGGCTCAGCGCTTGCGGCGCGCCGCGGCGCGGCGCAGCGGGACCATGTTGGGGGTGATCACGTCATCGCCGGCCGCGGCGGCGGCGGCATGGCCGTGGACAGCCGCGGGGGCCAGCGGGATCGTGGAGCCGCGAGCGACCAGCTCCGGCGCGAGGTAGAGGATCTTGACCGGGCTGTCGGCGTCCTCGATCCGCTCGAGCAGCAGCTTGGCCGCCTCCGTGCCCAGCCTGTAGTGCGGGAATCGCACCGTCGACAGCGGCGGGCGCAGCCGGTCGATGAACGGCATGTCGTTGAAGCCGATCACGGAGATGTCCTCGGGACAGCGCATGCCGACGTCGTCGAGCGCGCCGTAGCAGCCGACCGCGAGCATGTCGTTGGCCGCCACGATCGCGGTCAGCTCGCCGTTGGCGGACAGGAGTTCGTGCCCGCAGCGGCGGCCCTCCTCGATCGTGTAGTTGGACGCGTAGACGACCACGGACTCGTCGGCCGTCAGGCCGTGCGAGAGCATCGCGTCGTGGAACCCGCGCAGCCGGGCGACGCCGGTGGAGACTTCCTGCGGGCCCGCGATGTGCCCGATCCGCGTGTGCCCGAGCGAGACCAGGTGCGCGACCGCGGCCGACTCGCCCTGCTCGTTGTCCACCGAGACCGAGGAGAACGGGTATCCCTGCGCGGTCCGGTTCATCAGGACCACCGGCAGGTCGGCCTCGGCGGCCTCGGCGAGCAGCGGGTTGTGCAGCGTCGCGGTGGCCAGCACGAAGCCGTCGACGTGCCGCGCGCGCATCTGGTCGAAAACCGCCCGCTCGCGCGCCAGGTCTCCGTCGGTGTTGCCGATGAGCACGACGTAGCCCTGCTTGGCGAGCCGGTCCTCAAGGCCGCGGACGATGGGCGGGAACAGCGGGTTGTTCAGGTCGGGGATGAGCACGCCAATCGTGTGCGAGCGCCGCGTTCGCAGCGACCGGGCCACCGGGTTGGGCCGGTAGCCGAGCCGCTCGGCAGCCTCGGTGACGCGCCGGGCGGTCTCCTCGCTGACCAGGAGCCTGGTCCCGGGGTTCAGCGCACGCGACGCCGTTGCGGGATGCACGCGTGCCGCGGCCGCCACATCCCGCAACGTCGCGGGCCGGTCGGACATGGACATGGCACTCCTTCGCGTGGATCGGCGCCCGATGAATCCGTTTTGCCGGGAAACCAGGCCTCAGAAGGAACGGAAAACGATTGTTCCCGCCTCTTTCACCACCCTACCGCGCGGCAGCGGGTGCGCCAAGGACATCGTTGCCATGCTGACCTGGGCACCCGTGTCACAGTGCGCGGCTCGCCGAGATGACGATCACCCACGACCGCTCGCGCCGCCCGGCTTCGCCCACGGGCGACAGCGTGGTCCGCGACCAGCGGACCCGGTAGCGCGGCAGGCGCACGCTTGCGATGCCCCGGCGGGGGGCCGCCGCGCGCGCGATGGCCGCCGCGCGCCGCCTGCCCGCCTGCCGGGTCAGTTCGTCATGGTGCTGTTCGGCCAGCGCGCCGGCAATCTCCGGATGCATGATCGGTCTCCTCTGGAGTAAGTAGAACTTACGATGTATCGCGTCTGACCGCATTGTCAAGATATATCTCGAAGTTACTCGCCGGTTTCTGTCTCGGGGGCGCTGTCCGGCAGCGCGGCCAGGTCCTCGCGCGGGTACCCGAACACCGCGAACTCCACGGGCAGGGCGCCCGCCGGCCGGAGCGACCGGTCGAAGCGCCGGTCCATGTACGGCTCGAACACCTCGCGCAGCGCCTTCCCCACCTGCCCGGTCTCCTCTGGCGTGAGATAAGCGACGGTGGTGGACGACTCGGCCGCGTCCTCCCATCCGGTGGGCCAGGAGTTCCGTGCGAACGCGCGCCCGATGCGGTCAAGCAGCCGCTCGTACCAGACCTGCGCCAGCGCCTCGGCGGCCAGCTTGGCCTGCGGCGCCTGGTCCTTGTCCGACAGGCTGATGCTCCGGTGCGCGATCGTCCACGGCCGCTCCCTGCCGCGCCCGCCGCCGGCCTCCTTGATGTACCCGTACTTGGCCAGCGTCCGCAGGTGGAACGCGCAGTTGGCCGGCGACTCCCCCAGCAGCTCGCTGGCCTGCGTGGCGGTCAGCGTGATCGTGGCCCCGATGATGTCGAGCAGCGCCATCCGCACCGGATGCGCGAGCGCGCGCATCGCCTTCGGGTCGGTGAGCCGCAGTTCGCTGTGCCTGGGATCGGGGGCCGGGCCGGGGGCCGCCTCGGCGGCCGGCCGGCGGCGGCGGGGCGCGGACCTGGGCGCGTCCCCCGATCCTGGCCGGGTCGCCGGCGCTGCCTCTGGTCGTTCTTCGGAACTCATGTTTCGAAACGCTACGCTCGAAAGGGTTCTTTTGACAAGACTTCTCGGAAGACTTCTTCCGAGAAAATTCCTCCCGCCGCCAGCGCGCGCAGCGCCGTGGCTCACCGCCGGCGTTCCGTGCGACGATGGAAATATGCGGATCACTGGCGTGGAATCAACCGACCTGTTCCAGGGCACCACAAGCCGCCCGCTGCAAGTCATCCGGGTCACCGTCGAGAGCACGCGGCCGAGCGAGACCGGCGCGCCGGCCACGCTGCGGATCGCGGGGCCGTGGGCAGACACCCCGGCCCCGTTCGGGATAACGGGGACGGAACCGGGCGAGAGCCGCACCTATGAGGTGGCGGTCGCCGTCACGGGCGCCCCGGGCACGCTCCGGCCTGCCACCGTGATCGCCGAGGCCGCAAACGATCGCATCGAGCATGCCGCGCAGCTCACCGTGGCCGAGCCCGGCTGGACGATGTGGATGGTCAGCCACTTCCACTACGACCCCGTGTGGTGGAGCACGCAGGGCCAGTTCACCGAGGCGCGGCTCGTGCTGCCCGACGAGGACGGCAAGCTGCCGGATGCCAGGAGCGCGTTCGAGCTCGTGCGGCTGCACCTGGAGAAGGCGCGCCGCGACCCCGACTACAAGTTCGTGCTCGCCGAGATCGACTACCTCAAGCCGCACTTCGACGCGTTCCCCGCCGACCGGGCGGACCTGCGCGCGCTGCTCGACGAGGGGCGCGCCGAACTCGTCGGCGGCACCTACAACGAGCCGAACGCGAACCTGACCGGGGCCGAGACGACGATCCGCAACGCGGTCTACGGCGTCGGCTTCCAGCGCGGGGTCCTGGGCGCGGACCCGCGATCGGCGTGGATGCTGGACGCCTTCGGCCACGATCCTGGGTTCCCCGGGCTGATGGCCGCCGCCGGGCTCACCTCGTCCTCGTGGGCGCGCGGCCCGTTCCACCAGTGGGGCCCGGACGACAACACGCGGATGCAGTTCCCCGCCGAGTTCGAGTGGCTCTCCCCCGACGGCGGCGGGCTGCTGACGTCCTACATGGCCAACCACTACGGCGCGGGCTGGATCGTGCACACCGCGGCCGACCTGGCGTCGGCCGAGCAGGCGGCCTACGAGCAGTTCCGCTCGCTCGCCGCCGTCGCCGCGACCCGCAACGTCATGCTCCCTGTCGGGTCGGACCACGTGATCCCCGCTCGCTGGGTCACCGACATCCACCGGTCCTGGAACAGCAGGTACGTGTGGCCGCGGTTCGTCACGGCGATCCCGCGCGACTTCTTCGACGCGGTGCGGGCGGAGGCCGCCGCGCCGGCGTCGGGCGTGTGGATCACGCCGCAGACCAGGGACATGAACCCCGTCTACACCGGCAAGGACGTCTCCTACGCCGACACCAAGCAGGCCAACAGGGCGGGCGAGACCGCGGTCGCCGAGGGCGAGCGGCTGGCGACGCTCGCCTGGCTTGACGGCGCGCCGTACCCGGCGGAGTCGCTGGACAAGGCGTGGCGGCAGCTTGCCTACGGCGCGCACCACGACGCGGTCACCGGCACGGAGTCCGACCAGGTGTACCTGGACCTGCTGGCGGGCTGGCGGGAGGCGTGGCAGCGCGGGGATGCGGCCCGCCGGGACGCAATCGATTTCATCGCTTCCCGTTCCAGCCCTGCGCGGACGGGCGGCGGCCCGGCTGGCCGCGACCGCGCGATCATCGTGTGCAACGGCCTGGCCCGCGAGCGTGACGGCATGGCGCGGGTCACGGTGCGGATTGACGAGCCGGGCACGCCCTGGCTCGCGGTGTGCGACGCGTCGGATGGCAGCGTGCTTGACGCGCTGGCCGAGGGGGTGCGCCGGCACGACGACGGCTCGCTCGCCGAGATCACGCTGACGTTCCGCGCGGCCGGCGTCCCGGCGCTCGGGTACCGGCGCTACCTGCTGAGGCCGCTCGAGCGGGGCGCCCGGGGCTGGGCCGACGACGCGGGCACCACGATCGGGAACGGCGCCTTCCTGGTGACCGCCGACCCGGCCAGGGGCGGCACGCTCGCGATCGCCGACACGCGCGCCGGCCGGGACGTGCTGCGCGGCCCGGGCAACGAACTCGTGCTGCAAGAGGAGTACGACAAGCACCCGCGGTGGGGCGAGGGCCCGTGGCACCTGTCGCCGAAAGGCCCGGGCCAGGGCTCGGCAGGCGTCCCCGCGACCGTCCGCGCGCAGCATTGCCCCGTCGGACGGCGGCTGCTGGCCACGTTCAGGCTGGGCGACCTGGAGATCACGCAGGAGACGCTGCTCTGGCACGGGTCGGACCTGGTCGAATTCCGCACGCACGTGTCCGGGTCGATCGGGAAGGACCACCTGCTGCGGGTCCGCTTCCCCGCCGACGTGCCCGGCGGCCTGCCGGTCTACCAGACGGCGACCGCGGTGATCGGGCGGCCGTTCGGCGTGCC
>JASHPP010000573.1 GCA_030038035.1 Trebonia sp. | reverse complement strand
CCCGTGCAGCGCGTTCAGCACGGCCTGCGCGGCCCGCGCGAAGGTGTCCGGCGGAGCGGGCGGCAGCCGCCGCAGGCCCACCAGGAACCGCGCCGGGCTTGGCCCCTGCAGCAACAACCCGCTCATCGCGCCCAGGACCAGGCTGGTCCGGGTTGCCTCGACGAGGGCGGGTTCGGGCCGGAACGGCGGCAGAATCCGGGCCGTGTCCCCGGCCAGGGCGGCCAGGCGGCCGAAGCTCGACTCGGCCACCCACAGCGCGCCAAGCACCGCCGACACCGCAGCGACCGTTCCGGCGTCCCTGCGGTCGAGCCCGTGCCGCACGGCCTGGACCAGGTTGTCCTGCTCACTCCTGACCAGCTCAAAAGCGGCGAGGTCGTCGCGGGCGAGCACCGAGCCGTGGTGCGCGATGCCGAAGTCGCGGGCCCAGTCCAGGAACCGGCCGGTGACGCCCTCGGTCTCGCCCGCGTCCTCCCGGCGCGCCGCGGCGAACTCCCGGACGGTTTCCAGCATGCGGTAGCGGGTGCCCGAGGCGGTGTCGGCGACCTTGAGCAGCGACTGACCGGCGAGCAGCTCAAGGACCGGCAGGCTGCTGTCGCCGAGCAGGTGCCGGGCGGCGCCGGCGGTGCAGCCGCCGGGGAACACCGACAGGGCACGCATGGCTGCCTGCCCGGCCGGGTCGAGGAGGTTCCAGCTCCAGTCGATGACGGCATGCAGCGTCCGGTGTCGTTGCGGCGCGTCCCTCGCACCCCCGCGCAGCACGGCGAACCTGTCGTCGAGGCGGCTGGCAATCTCGGCCACCGACATGACCCGGACCCGTGCGGCGGCCAGTTCCGCGGCGAGCGGCAGCCCGTCCAGGCGGCCGCACAGCTCCCGCACGGCCGACGCGGGCAGCTCAGCGTCGGGCCGGGCTGCCCGTGCCCGCTGCTCGAAAAGCTCGGCCGTGGTGGCCAAGTCCAGCTCGGGCAGCAGGTACACCGATTCCGACGACAGACCAAGCGGAGCGCGGCTTGTGGTGAGCACGCGCAGGTCCTTGCTCAGCGCCACCAGGACCCGCACTAGGTCCGCGGCGCCCTGCACCACGTGCTCGCAGTTGTCCAGCACCAGCAGCGCAGGGCCCGGACCCAGGGCGGCCACGATCCCGGCGGGTCGCTGCGGCGGGGCGCCGCCGCGGCTGACCGGGCTGCCGCCTTCCTCGCTGACGCCGAGGGCGGACGCCACCTCGGCCGTGACATCGCCATCGGCGGCGACGCCAGCGAGCTCGACGACGTGCACGACGCGCTGCTCTGCCTGGCTGCTGACAGCGTGCGCCAGCCGGGTCTTGCCCAGGCCGCCGGTACCAACGATCGACGTGACCCGGGAGCTGCGCAGCAGGCCGGCCACGGCGGCGATGTCGTGGTCCCGGCCGAGCAGCGGGTTGGGCTCGTGCCGGACACCGCGGCGGATCACGGGCACGTCGGCCTGCAGCAGCTGCTGGTGCACACCCTGCAGCGCGGCACCCGGGTCGCTGCCGAGCTCGTCGCGCAGCCGCTGCCGGTAGTCGGCGTATCTGGCGAGCGCGGCCGCGGGCCCAGCCGTCGCCGCCTCGCACAGCAGGAGTTCGGCGAGGACTTCCTCATCCCGCGGGGACCGCAGGGTCAGCTCGCCCAGCGGTGCTGCCGCCTCGGCCCGCCGCCCCAGACGTGACAGCGCCAGCGCGCGGGCCCGCAGCAGCGACCGGTAGGCAGGAACCCGTGCCGCACGCAGCACCGACAGCGGCTGGCCGTCCCCGGCCTCCCAGTCCGCGGCGGCGCCGCACAGCGCGAGCCCGGCCTCGGCATGTTCGAGCGCCCCAAGGTGATCCCCGGCCCGGGACCGCCTCTCACTCTCGTCCGCGCTGATCAGTATCGCGGAGGCATCGATCTGGCCGTCACGCAACGAGAGGCGGTATCCGCCCGGCGTGCTGACGATGACACCGGCGCCGAGGCGGGCCCGGGCCCGTGACACGAGGACCTGGAGCGCCTTCAACGGGTGCTCCGGTCGCTCGTCCGGCCACAGCGCGTCCACCAGCCGGGAGGTGCTGCACCCCGCGTGCGGATCCTCCGCCAGGAGCGCAAGCAGGTTTTGCAGCCGGGGGCCGGTGATCTCCAGGCTGCCATAACTAACCTGCGACAGCAGGGCCAGCTCAACCGTCACCGCCATCAGATTAGCCGGTCCCCTCCCAAACGACGCGGGTGACGGCAATGCCCCGGACGCACCGCTGCCAGTACCTAGGCCTCTGGGGCTTCCTGCCGACGCCGCTTGCGCATGATCGCGATAGCGAGCTTCACGTGCTTGACCGCCGAGCCGGGCAGAGCGTCCCGGTCAGCTTCTGACATGGCCACCACGCGCTGCAGCAGCGCAATGGCCTGCTCTTCGGCCTTGTCTTTCCGGTGCGTCACGCCGGCCCTCCCGCTGTCCCGCCGCTCCTACGCCAGGCGCGCCCTGCCAGGCCCTGGTGCCGAGCGACCCGCGTCCGGATCTGCCGCCAGCGGACTAGGGCTGGCGGCCAAGCCGGGTCTACTTCCTGACGCTTCTCGAACCCTCGCGGGACGACCGGCCTCTGGCCCTTACCGCCAGGTCGGCCAGCCAACTGCCACCGTAGGCGCGGCCAGGCTGAAGGTCGACTGATTTACCGCTCGTGCCACCGCGAGGAGGGTCAAGCAACGGCGGACGGAGCTGGCGGTGGGGCCCCCAACGCCAAGCCTATTGGTGGCGGGGCCCACAGCGCCAAAAAAGCGGCGCGCGGGCGCGGGCGGGACTGGGCGCGGGCGGGACTGGGCGCGGGCGCCGGCAATGGCGGGCGGGCCGGCGTGCCTGACAGAATCGCGGCTATGCGCCCCAACCCCAAGCACGCAAGCGAGGACCCGGAGGTGGTCCGCCAGCTCATCAGGGACTACCCGTGGGGGATCTTGGTGAGCGGCAACGACGGCCAGCTGGTCGCCTCGCACTACCCGGTGCTGCTTGATGAGGAGGCCGCGGGGCTGACCGTGCTGACCCACGTCGGCCGCCCCGACGATAAGATCCACGGGTTCGGGGACAGCGAGGTCATGCTGATCGTCCAGGGACGCCATGGCTATATCTCGCCGAGCTGGTACGCGCCGGGCGCGATCCGCGCGCCGACCTGGAATTTCAGCGTGGCGCACTGTTACGGCGTGCCGCAGCTCCTCGGCGAGGAGGAGAACCTTGCCGTGCTCGCCCGGCTTGTCGCGCACTTCGAGCGACATGTCGACAAGCCGATGCTGCTCGACACCGACTGGGGCCGGCCGGTCGCCCGCGGCACGGTCGGCATCCGCCTGCCGATCACGCGATTCGTCTGCAAGATCAAGATGAGCCAGGACAAGGATCCGGTCACGCAAGCCCAGGTCATGGCCGCCCTGCGCGCACCTGGCCCGTACCACAACCCCGGGCTCGCCAGCGACATGGCCCGGGCGCTTTCCGCGGAATAGGCGGTAAGCGAACGGATCGCCGGGAGCGCCGCAGGGTCAGTAACGTTCGACCAGGTGAGCGCGGCTTGCCGGAAGCTCGTACGGCTCGGGCCAGAAGTCGGTGATCGCCGCGATGGCGCCGTCGGCGGCGAGCTCGAAGAAGCACAGGCCGGGCTGTGTGCCCTCCCGCCCGGTGAACTCGACCCAGCTGGCTGCGTGCCGGCCTTCGCCGACGATCTGCCGCACCGTGAGGTGCCAGTCGTAGGCGAAGCCCTCCACGTTGAACCGGAGGTAGGCCTCCCGGCCGCGGACCTGCTCCCTGGCCTGGGGGCCGCGGTAGATCACGTCGTCGGCGAGCAGCGCGCCGAACGCGTTCCAGTCCCTTGCCTCTGCCGCGGCCCAGTAGGCCGCGACCACTTCGTGCGCGTTAGCCATGCTGGGCAAGCTACCGGGTTCCTCGCCAAGGCGGAATGTCGGCGGGCGGTGTTAGTGTGCGGCTGCGACATCGGGACGGTGGGAACAAAGCCCTGGTGCCCGGCTGCTGACATCGATGGACGGGCGCAGGCAGGAACCAGAGCGCGACGGCGGTAGCCGGGCGGCAGAAAAGCCGTTAGTTTCGGAAATGAAACTTCTAGCACGGGGCGTTGGAAGTCTTGGCGTGTTAGCGGTCGTGGTCCAGCGGAGCGGCTCTCACTCGGGGACGGATGAAGAAAAAAGACAGCAAGGACGGCCAGCGCAGCAGCGAGGCTCGCTGGCTCAGGAGGCTGGCAGGGTACTGCTGGCGGTACCGGCGCGACGTGATCATCGCGGTGGCAGGGGCACTGCTCTACGTGGCCGCCACGCTGGCCATCCCGCTGCTGCAGCGGGCGATCATCGACAACGTCATCGTCACGCACAAGGAGTCGGTCTGGCCGCTGGCGATCGGGCTGCTGATCGCCGCGGCGGCCAACTTCGCCGGCATCTACATGCGGCGGTTCCGCGGCGGGAAGATGGCGCTCGACGCGCAGCACGCCATGCGGACCGAGCTGTTCGACTCGCTGTCCCGGCTGGACGGCGCGCGGCAGGACGAGATCCACACCGGCCAGCTCGTCGGCCGGTC
>JASHPP010000075.1 GCA_030038035.1 Trebonia sp. | reverse complement strand
TGGCTGGCCACGAGCACCCCGAACGCGGTGAGGGAAACCGCCATGAGCAGCTCAAGGCCGATGACCTTCGCCACGAGCAGCGGGGTCAGGCGCACCCCGATCAGCGGGGCGAGGGCCAGCATGATCGTGCCCTGGACGGTGGCGATGCTGGCCCCGCCGAGTGTCTTGCCTGACACCAGCGACATGCGGCTGACCGGGGCCACCAGCATCTCCCGCAGGAACCCGAACTCCCTGTCCCACACGATCGAGATCGCCGACGACAGGGCGGTCGACATGACCGTCATGGCCACGATCCCTGGGAACAGGAACTTCTTGAAGTCAAACCCGGCAGTCGTGCCCACCAGCGTGCTCATCCCGTAACCCAGCACGAACAGGAACAGGATCGGCTGGATGAAGCTGGACAGGACGCGGGCACGGGTGCGGAAGAACCTGATCGCCTCCCGCTCCCATACCATGCCGACCGTGCGCAGCTCCTCGCCCAGGCTCTCCCGCTCATCGGCAAGCGGCCTGCCCGGCAGGTCGAGGACGGCACCGTTCATCACAGCCTCCTAACGCCGCCTGGCGATGCGCGCCCTGGCCCGCGGCGGCATCGCCCGCTCGGCGTGCTGGTCGCGGATCTGGCGCCCGGTGAAGTGCAGGAACACGTCATCCAGCGTGGGCCGGTGCACGTGCACGCTGCTGACCCGCACCCCGGCGGTCTCGATGAGCCGGGGCACCTCGGCCTCGCCGTCCCCGGCGTCCCCGGCGAACACCACCAGCCCCTCCTCGCCGCGGCGCACCCGGAACCCGGCCGCCTCCAGGTGGGCGGCGGCGGCCGGGTGGGTCGTCGGCGGTGACCAGCTCGATCGTGTCCTCGCCGACCTGGCGCTTCAGCTCGTCCGGGGTGCCGGTGGCCACGACCAGGCCGTGGTCGATGATCGCGACCCGGTCCGCGTACTCGGCCTCATCCATGTAGTGGGTGGTCAGGAAGATCGTCGTCTGCTCCTCCCGGCGCAGCCGCAGCACGTCCTCCCACACCAGCGTCCGCGTCTGCGGGTCCAGGCCCACGGTCGGCTCATCAAGGAACAGCACCACCGGGGTGTGCAGCATCCCGCGCGCGATCTCCAGCCGCCTGGCCATGCCGCCGGAGAAGGTGGACACCAGGTCATGCCGGCGATCCTCCAGCGCCACCAGGCGCAGCACGCGCCCGATCCGCTCCTCCACCTGCGCGCGCGGGACGTGGTACAAGACCGCGTGGAAACGCAGGTTCTGCTCCGCCGTCAGCCGGTCATCCAGTGTCTGCTCCTGGAACACGAGCCCGATCCGGCGCCGCACCGCCTCCGGCTGCCGCGCGACGTCAAACCCCGCCACCCGCACGCGGCCGCCGCCTGGCCGGGTCAGCGTGCACAGCATCCGCACCGTGGTCGTCTTCCCCGCCCCGTTCGGGCCAAGGAACGCGAACACCTCGCCCCGCTTGATCGAAAACGACACGTCCCTGACGGCCTCGATGGCCCCATACCGCTTGGACAGGGACGACACCTCAACCGCCGTCTCGGCGGCAGCGCCCGGACCATCAGCAGCCTGACCCAGGCGCGCGGTTTGCAAGCCGGCCACGACACAGCCCCTTACGCGGTTCCACTTACGGTGCGACCTCATCACGCCCAGATCCAGCCTGGCCGCGGGCCTGCGACCAGGACAGGACCAGAGGTCACCGACGGCCGGGACCAACTGTCCGCGGGCGACGAGGCGGGTCAGGGGGATGGGACCTAGGGCACCCCTGACCGGGCCAGCGGGCCCTGACCGGGTCGCGAACGGCGGCTAGGCTAGTCGGGGAAAGGGTTTCCCCCACCCGGAATTCGCCTCCTGAAAAGGGAGAGGCGCCCATGTTTGATGATCTGTTCGACAGCCCGTGGAAGATCCTGATCGTCGCGGTCGTCGTTATCGTGCTGTTCGGGTCGAAGAAGCTGCCTGATGCCGCGCGTTCGCTGGGTAGGTCCATGCGCATCCTGAAGACCGAACTGCAGGCCCGCGACGACGATGAGCCTGCCGCGCCTGCCGCGCCTGCCGGGCCGGCCGGGCCGGTCACCACGGCGCTCCCGGCCACCGCGGCGCCCGCGGCCTCCGCTGATCCCCAGGCACAGATCGCCGCGCTTCAGGAGCAGATCAACAACCTGCAGCGGGCGGTCGCCGCCGACGGTACGGCCGCGGCGGACACCAGCCAACCCCGCTGACCGTCAGCCAGCGGGACAGGGCGCCGCAAACTACGGCAGGTACTTCACCGGCACCCTGCTGCCCCAGCTGCGCAAGCTGCCCGGTTTCGAGCGCGCGTACCTGCGGCGCCGCGACCTTGACGGGAACGGCACTGTCGAGCTGACCGCGCACACGTTCTGGGAATCCCCCGCCGCGATCCGCGCCTTCGCCGGGGACGACATCACGGTCGCCATCATCGAGCCGCAAGCCCGGGCCATGCTGCTGGACTTCGACCGCACCGCCACCCACCGCAGCGTGGCAGCCGACGCCCGGAGCTGACCCGCCCGGGAACCACGCGGCAAGCCATTCCCTCAAGTTACTCAGAACTCGAAGCAACGTACCGTGGGCCGGAGGTGGAAAGGGGGCGGCGGCCGGTGCCCAGTGTGGCGGCCAGACGGACAGCAGGACCTGGCCACCGGGTCCTCATGACCGCCGGCCACCCGTGGCCCCGATCACCGCACGGCGGGAATGGCGCTCCGGCGCGATCCGCGCACGACAATCAGCTGCCCATCGGTGACCGGGACGATCAGGCGCGACCGCGGTGCGGCCAGCAGCTGGCGGTGTCGCTCGGCCCGCTCCGGATCGCCGTAGTGCGCGAGCACCGAGAAGGAGACCAGTTCCATCGCCGTGGTGGTGGCCAGCTCTGGCGCCTTCCACCGGGTGTCTTCTGAGACGCAGGGCAGCAGGTCCTCGGTGGGTGTCCATGACCGGCGGGCCGGGCCCCGAAGTGAGCAAGGCCTGGTCGCACGCCATCCGCGCGCCGGCGACCGGCGCCGCAACGTGGCCGAACTGACCGACGCCGGACACGACACCCTCCGACGGGCCAGCACGGCAAGCGATGCGGCCGAGCGCGAGTTCCTCGCGCCGCTCACCCCGCGGGCCGCCCGGCAGCTGCGGAACTCGCTGCTGGCCCTCGTGACCCGTCCCGGCAGCCAGCAATCCTGACGCGCCCAGGCCGGGCGGCGTGGGCGGTACTGGGATCGAACCAGTGACCCCTCGGGTGTAAACCGAGCGCTCTAACCGCTGAGCTAACCGCCCGTTTCAGTTTTCCGGAAACCTCCTCTGAACTTGAGGGTTCAGTCGGCAGGGCACACGCTTGGCCAAGTGCTCTGCCACTGAGCTGTGCGCCCGTCCTCGTGCCGCACGATCGCCGCTGCACGAAATCGCTGCCAGGGTACCGGTTCCCGATGGGCCGCCGGTACCGGACGGGTGCCTGGCGCGGGCGGGACAGGCCGTGGCCGCGCAGCCGCCGCGTACGGACGCGTAAGGAGAGGAAGGGCGTGTTGCGCGCCACTGGGGACGCGGCCATACTCAGCCCGGGAAGATCATCGCCCGTCGGGGAGTCTCAAGGAGGAGAGATGCCGGACAGGATCCTGACCAGCCACGCGGGCAGCCTGCCGAGACCAGAGGACCTGATCGCGCTCAATCACGAGCGGGCGGCAGGGACTTTCCCCGACGAAGCGGAATATCTCCGCAGACTCCGCGCGGCAGTGTCAGACGTGGTCGCTCGCCAGCGGTCGATCGGCATCGACCTGGTCAACGACGGCGAATACGGGCACTCGATGGGCCAGCGCTACGACTACGGCGCATGGTGGACCTACGTCTACCAGCGCCTCGGCGGAATCGAACTGGTGCCGATTTCGATAGCGGAAATGCCACAGGCCAAGGGCAAGCCGGGCGAGATCAGGCTGGCGTCCTTCGGGGAGCGCCGGGACTGGCTGGCGTTCGCCGACGCCTACATGGATCCGAGTTCCGGTGCCTCGGTGCCGAACCGGGAGGATGCGGTCACCACCCCGGTCGCCGTCGCGCCGATCACCTACCAGGGGCAGGAGGCCGTGCAGCGGGACATCGCGGACATGAAGGCGGCGATGGCGGCCGCGGGGGTCTCCGATGGCTTCCTGAACTCGGTGGCACCCGGCAGCTGCGGGCGGTTCGGCAACCAGTACTACGCCGACGACGAGGAGATGCTGTGGGCCTGCGCGGAGGCGATGCGCGAGGAGTATGCGGCGATCGTCGACGCGGGCCTGATCGTGCAGCTTGACGACCCGGCGATCGCCGAGAACTGGGATCAGATCAACCCCGCGCCGAGCGTGGCTGACTACAGGCGCTTCACGATGAAGCGGGTCGAGGCGCTCAACTACGCGATCCGCGGGCTGCCGCGAGACCGGATCCGCTTCCATCTGTGCTGGGGAAGCTGGCACGGCCCGCACACCACCGACCTGCCGATGGCCGACATCATCGACGTCATGCTCGCGATCAACGCGGGCGCGTACTCGTTCGAGGCCGCCAACGTGCGGCACGAGCACGAGTGGAAGGTCTGGCGGGACGTGAAGCTGCCCGACGGGAAAGTCATCCTGCCCGGCGTGGTCAGCCACTCCACCAACGTGATCGAGCACCCGGAACTCGTCGCCGACCGGATCGTCAGGTACGCGCAGGCCGTCGGCCCCGACAACGTCATCGCGTCCACCGACTGCGGTCTCGGCGGCCGGGTGCATCCGCAGATCGCATGGGCGAAGCTGGAAACCCTCGCCAAGGGCGCCGAGCTGGCTTCCGGCCAGCTATGGGGCTAGCTCTTCACACGCCCCCGCCAACGTGGTATCTACGTGAATGCGATCAGCCCGACAATCCCCTGGAGGAAGCCGCGATGGCGCGTCTGGACGTACGAGTCCCTACCCCCGATGGCACAAGCAACGGGACGCTGCACGTCCCTGACGGGGATGGCCCATGGCCAGGGGTGGTGATCTTCCCTGACGCCGGGGGGTTCCGTGAGACGTTCCGGCAGATGGGCGACCAGCTGGCGAGCATGGGTTACGTCACGCTGATCCCGGACATCTACTACCGCGCGGGCGAGTGGGCGCCGTTCGACATGGCCACGGCGTTCACGGACGAGAAGGAGCGGACCCGGCTGTTCGGCATCATGAGCACGCTCACCAACGACCGGATCATCGCCGACGCGGACGCCTACGCCGAGTTCGTCCTGGCGCGGCCCGAAGTGACCGGGTCCGCGATCGGCACCACCGGATACTGCCTGGGCGGGCGCATGTCGCTGGTGGCGGCGGGCGGCATCGGTCCCAAGATCGCCGCGGCCGCGTCCTTCCATGGCGGCCGGCTCGCCGTCGCCGACGATCCGGCGAGCCCCCACCTGGCGGCCGGCCGTATCACCGCCACCGTCTACGTCGCCGGCGCCATCGAGGACAACTCGTTCACCGTCGACCAGGCCGAGCTGCTTGAGGGCGCGCTCACGGACGCCGGGGTCGACCACACGGTCGAGTTCTACCCGGCCCACCACGGGTTCGCGGTGCCCGACAACGGGACCTACGACGAGAAGTCAAGCACCCGCCACTGGGAAGCGCTTCGTCAGCTTTACCAGGACCACCTGTAGCCACGGCCCGCCGACCACGCCTCAGGCCACGATCGTGGCGTCGCCGAACAGGTAGTTCCCGTGCGTGTGGTCGCCGTGGTGGTGGGTGTTGATCAGCGTGCGGACCGGCTGGGAACTCGTCTTGGCTATCGCTTCGAGGTAGGCGCGGGTGCGCCGCTCGGTCGAGCAGGCGTCAACGCTGGTGACACCGCGGCTGCCGACCAGAAAGCCGGTGTTGTTGATGAACCAGGTTCCGTCGGGCTGGATGTAGGCGAACACCCCGTCGCTGACCTCCTGCACACGCGGCGAGCCCGGCTCTGCCCTGTCCTGGTGACCGTGGGAGGAAGTCATGCCGCTCTCCTTTCAGGCTGGCCAACGCCACTGTGCGGCCAGGCACTCCCCCGCTGACCCGCCGCTCCAGTCCCGTCCCCGCTAATTATCCCGAACGGACGCGCTGCGACTCCCGGCACCAAGGAGGTCACGCAGTTCACGGTCGAGGGCGGGCAGCCGTCCTTTCTCGCCGATGATCGCGAACCAGTTGTAGAGCTCGAGGGCGAGCGCGATGCGGTAGAGCGGGAGGCGAGAACGCCAGGCCGCGGGCCATTCGCCGGGCCGCTGCCCGGGCACGCAGACGCCATAGCCGGACAGCAGCCCGGCCATTTTCGCCGGGTCGCCATGCATGGAGAACGCGTCGAGGCGGGCGAAGTCCATCAGCGGGTCGCCCGCGTGCATGTTCTCCGGATCGAGCAGGCCGGTCAGCGAGCAGGTGCCATCCTCGGCGAGCTCTACCAGGAGGTTTGGCTCATGCACATCGCCGTGGCAGTAGGCGGGCCGCAGGCATTCGGCGAACGCGGCGGCGTGCTCGGTGACGTGCGTGGCGACCTTGTCGGCCAGGGCCGGGTCGCCGGCGTGCGCACGGAACCCCCGCAGGTCGCGTTCGAACATGCGGGCCATGTGCGCGGAATTGTCCGGCAGCGGGCCGCGGATCCGGCCGTCGACGTAGCCGTAGCCGCCGGCGGGAACGGCGTGCAGGCGCTTAAGCACCGCGCCAAGTTGCCGGTACACCTCGTGGCGCTGAGCGCGCGTCAGGTGAGCGTCGAGCGACGTTAGCGTGCGGCCAGGACGGAGCGAGGAGATGAGACACGGGCGGCCACCGAGCGCTGCGGCGGATCTGCTGAAAGCCAGCACGCGCGGCGAGATGTCAACACCGTGGTCGGTCAGGAACTTGAGCGCGCGCGCTTCCTTGGCCGCGGATCGCAGGCCGCCGTCCCGGTAGATCTTCAGCACGACCGGCGCCGACTCGGTGTCGGCGAACTCGATCAGGTACGCGCCGGTGACCGAGCCTTCGGCGAACCGCGAGACGGCGCGGACCGGGCCGTGCGCAGGCAGCAGACCGGCGAGCAGATCGCCTGCGCGTTCCACGGTCAGCCCGTCGGGCACCTCGGCAGCATGTGAGGGCTCCACGATGATTGCCTACGGAATATTCCCGGGCGCCGGGCCGGACGGGGCGCCCGGCGGAGCCTATGATCAGGCTCCAGCAGGCCGCGGCGGGAGACCACCGCGCGCACGAGCAGAAGGGACCCCGGCCATGAC
>JASHPP010000572.1 GCA_030038035.1 Trebonia sp. | reverse complement strand
CGCTCGCCAGGGCGCTGGCCATCGAGCCCCGGGTGCTGCTGCTCGACGAGCCGCTGTCCGCCCTCGACGCCAAGGTCCGCCTCCAGCTGCGCGAGCAGATCCGCAACCTGCAGCAGCGGCTGGGCACCACCACGCTGTTCGTCACGCACGACCAGGAGGAGGCGCTGTCCATGGCCGACCGGGTCGGGGTGATGCGCGGCGGCAAGCTGGAGCAGGTCGCCGCGCCCGACGAGCTGTACTCCCGGCCGGCCACCGCGTTCGTCGCCGAGTTCGTCGGCACGATGAACCGGCTGCCCGGCGACCTGACCGGCCGCGGAACCGTCACGGTCCTCGGCGGCACCGTTCCCGTGCAGGACGGCGCCCCAGAACCCGGCCCGGTCGACGTGCTTGTCCGCCCGGAAGGCCTGACGATCACCCCCGTCCGTGACGGCAACGGCATCGTGTCCAACCGCACGTTCCTCGGCGCGAGCACCCGCGTGACCGTGCTGATCTCCGGCGACACGGAGATCCAGGTCGACGTGGCGAGCACCGCCGCCGCCGCGATGGTGCCTGGCACGGCCGTGCAGGTCGCGCTGCCGCCCACGCCGGTCCTCGTCGCGCCACGGAACACGTGAGCCTCGGGTTCCCGGCGGTCTGGCTGCGGCACAACTGCCCGTGCCCTGACTGCCGGGATCCGGGGACTGGCCAGCGGTTCATCGAGATAACCGATATCCCGAACGGGATCGCGGCGACTGTCACGGCGCAAACGTCGGACGCGGTGGAGGTGACGTTCGCCCCGGGCGGGCACCGCGGCGTGTTCAGCCGCGCCTGGCTGGCGGCGCAGGCACGAAAGGAGCCGGACCCGCGCACGTGGTGGCGGCGGTCGCCGAGACGCTCGGGTACGTGCGGGAGACCAACTACGGGCGGGTGTTCGACGTCCGGGCCGAGCCGTCCCCGGCGAACCGGCGTTCACCAGCCGCGAGATATCCCCGCACACGGACAACCCGTACCGGAACCCGGTGCCGACCCTGCAGCTGCTGCTCTGCCTGCGCGACGCCGCCGCGGGAGGCGAGACGGGCCTGCTGGACGGGTTCACGCCGTGGCCGTTCGGATATAGCGATGACGACACGGAGCTACGGGCCTGCCAGCCCCTCATCGGCCTCAGCCCGCGCGGCCGGATCCGCGAGGTGCGGTTCAATAACCGGTCGATGCTGGCGCTCCGGCTGCCTGCCGCCGAGACCAGGGCCGCGTACGCGGCGTACCGGGCATGGGCGGAGCTGCTCGCCCGGCCGGAGTTCCTGCTGCGCCTTCGGCTGGCGCCTGGCGACTGCCTGATCCTGGACAACACCCGGGTGCTGCACGCCCGCTCCGCGTTCTCCGCCGCGGGGGAGCGGCACCTGCAGGGCTGCTACGCCGACCTGGACAGCCTGCTGGGTACGCTCGCCGTCCTGCGCCGCCGAGGCCGGTAACCCCTGCGCCGGCTTGAGCGGAACGTAGGCGTTGGCTTCCCACGAGAAGATGAAGAACTCTTCCGCCGGCCGGGTCCGCGCCCAGCGGATCACCTCGTCTCCCTCCCCCTCGAAATCCTCGACGCCTGCCCCCGGCTTCCCGTCGCTGACCTCCTTGTCCAGGTAGTCGTCCTGCCACGAGGCCGACCACTCGCCGTAGCGGTCGCACAGTACGAAGACGCGGCCGTGCCCGGGTCGCGGGTTGCCGAGAAGCTGTTCACCCATTGCTGTATCCGCTCCCCGCCGGGTCTTTTGCCGACGTCGTCGAACTTAACGCTCTTCGCCCAGAAGTACCAGGTGCCAGGATAGTCCGCCATGTTCCAGCTCCACTCATGCCACACCGGACTGCTCAGGAGCCTTGTTGTAGAACGCCTTATAGCCGTTGGGCGTCCACTGGACCGTTTCCCCCGCCGGGACGTTGCCGGCGAGGTGGCTGTTGCCCGCTCCGCCGACGGGGAGCCCGGCCGGGTATTTCTGGTGTATAGGAGCCGGTTGCCTTCGAAGATTAGGTTTACGACGGCGGCCGAGGACTCGAACCTGACCGGCTTCGATCTGGACTGCGCACCCTTCAGTGTCACCTCGAAGTAGAGGTGCACCTCGCCGAGCAGCGTCTCGCCGTATCCGAAGTAGCCGCTAGCACTGTAGCCAGATGCTTCTACTGCATAGACGTACCAGCAGCCTTGTATCTTGCAGTATCCGCTGTCGGGTGTTGCGGTGCTAGCGGTGACCTGCTTAGCCGCGCACAGCCAGTTTCCGGTGCGTTCGGCCAGCGGCTACTGCTGAACTAGCGCTGAACTGCGGCGGTTCACTAGGCAAGGTCTTTTGGGACCACGCGGCGTAACTGCGGGCGTCCAGATTGGTAACATTAACCACCGGATGATTGCCGAGTCCGCTCGGGAAATTTCCGCCAGTCCAGTGCGGAGGCACATTATGGCCAGTGGCGTTTACGAATGCCGCGTAATCATTATTGGTTGTCGGGTAGACGTCGATGTAGAATGCCGACAGCCAGAGCGCCTGATTATTTGGCCCAGATAGGAAAGAGCCGCGTCTATTAACACCATTATCTTTCCGTCTATGGGATGAGTAATCCTGCGAGGATAGCCCGTCTCATTACTCGCACTAGGTGCACGCGGCTGGCTCGCCGCGGTACCCGGCCCGATACCGAGAAGTAGCTCGAACCGATCGCGCGCTTCCGCCGAAGCCCTTTCAAGTGCGGTATCCAGCATTGCCTGTGAACCTGGACGAGGGACCATCTTCTCGCCGTCGGCTTCCCATTTGGAGACGGCGCGGTCACTGACCCCAAGATGCGCGGCAAAACCCCGTACGCTCATGCGCATCGCCTCACGTAGCACACGAGCTTCGCGGCCGGTCCACTTCTGAATCGCTGTCACATCCGAAGCCCCTTGCGAACCGCGCAAGTAAAGTTGCTGAACCGTCTACGCCCGGTAATAGTACTGGCTACCTGCGGATCTTAGCGATGCTCCGCTGGGTTAGCTGACTGCCTCGTGGCGCCACCAGGGACCGGGCTGCCAGTCTAGGCCGTCCCAGGCCTCGCGGGCGCTGGCGAACGGGTCGGCGGCCAGCCGCGGGCCGTCGAGGCCGAAGATCATAGCCTCGCGCCGGTCCGTCGCGTACCGCGCCCAGCCGGGGTCGCCGGCGGTCGCGAACGCGCCCCAGGCGTCGTGCAGCAGCCGCGCCAGGCCGTCGCCGCCCTGCCAGATGCCGGTGCCGTCGCCGCCGTGCGCGCCGTAGAGCAGCTTCTCCAAGGGCGCGAACTCGGGGTCGTCGGCGATGCCGGTGTACGGGCCGTCGTAGCGGGACCGCCACACGGGCGCGTGCCTGCTCTGCGCGTCGGCGAGGCGGCCGACCCGGACGACGTACCGCTCGTCGGTCATGATCGCGACGCGCAGCGCGGCCTCGTCGAGTTCGGGGTGGCGGGCGGCGTAGGCGGCGAGCAGGGCGTCTTTCACCGCCCCGCCGAAGTACCCGGTGAGCACCCGGTCCGCCTGCTCGGCGGCGTCGGGGGCCATCAGCTGGTAGAGGGCGCACTCACGGGAACAGGTCTGCGCGAGCAGCGGGATCCCGGCGGCCGCGCCCGCCTCGATCGCGCGCAGCGGGTGGCCGGTGAGCGCGGTCCCGTCGATGGACGGCCGCCAGGTCCACACCGAATGCGGCGGCACCCCGATCGCCTGCTGCGCCTGCAGCACGTCGTCCGCGCCGACCTGGCGGATGGCCTGCGGTGCGGCGCCGAGCTCGCGGAAGAACCGGGTGGCCAGATCGCGCGCCTGGGACTGGCTCTTCACGTGGTCGCCGCCGCTTGAGGACGCGGCGCGGCGGATCATGCCGGTGGTAAGCGGGGAGGCGAGCAGGTTCGTCACCGTCTTGCCGCCCGCCGACAGGCCGTACACCGTGATCTGCCCGGGGTCGCCGCCGAAGCCCGCGATGTTCTGGTGCGTCCAGCGCAGCGCCGCGATCTGGTCGTGCAGGCCAAGCGCCCCGGTCGGGTCCTCGCCGGGGACGTCGAGGAAGCCGAGCGCGCCCAGGCGGTAGTTGAACGTCACGACCACGAGGCCGTGGCTCGCGGCGAACGCCGCGCCGTCCCCCGCCTGGTCGGTGCCGCTGCCGGACTCATAGCCGCCGCCGTGCACCCAGAACAGGACCGGGCGCGCCTGCGCGCCGGCCGGGGCCGTGACGTTGAGGTACAGGCAGTCCTCGTCGAACGGCGGACCAGGCTCGGGGAACTGCGCGGGCGGCTGGAGGGACCGGTTGCCGTATTCGGCCGCGTCCCTGACGCCGTTCCAGGCCTGCGGCGGCTGCGGCGGCCGGAGCCGAAGCTCGCCTACCGGTGCCCGCGCGTACGGAATGCCGCGCCAGGCGTAGACGCCGTCGGCGATTTCCGTGCCCTTAACTTGCCCATAAGCGGTGGCACGTACGATCACGCCATGATCATGTCACCGGTGGACCAGATCGCGGAACTGTTTGACTCCGCGGGGGCGCGCGACTACCTGGGGGAGCCGGTCACGGTGGCGGCGCACCTGCTGCAGGCGGGCGCGCTGGCGCGGGCGGCGGGCGCGCCGGCTGCGCTGGTGGCGGCCGCGCTGCTGCA
>JASHPP010000571.1 GCA_030038035.1 Trebonia sp. | reverse complement strand
ACTTCGACGACACCCCGGCCGCGGCCGCGTCGATCGGCCAGGTGCACCGCGCGGTCTGGGCGGACGGCAGGCAGGTCGCGGTGAAGATCCAGTACCCAGGTGCCGGGCGCGCGCTCATCAGCGATTTCACGCAGCTGTCGCGGGTCGGGCGGCTGTTCGGCGTGCTGATGCCCGGGCTCGAGGTCAAGCCGCTGCTCGACGAACTGCGGGACAGGGTCGCCGAGGAGCTGGACTACCGCCTTGAGGCCGAGTCGCAGCGCGCGTTCGCCGCCGCGTACGCCGGCGACCCGGACATCTGCGTCCCGCCGGTCGTCGCGGGCACCGATCACGTGCTGGTGACCGAGTGGATGGACGGCACGCCGCTGTCGAAGATCATCGGCGACGGGTCGAAGCCGGAGCGGGACCGCGCGGGGATCCTGCTGACCCGGTTCCTGTTCTCCGGCCCGGCCCGGGCCGGGCTGCTGCACGCCGACCCGCATCCGGGCAACTTCCGGCTGCTGCCGGACGGCCGGCTCGGCGTCCTTGACTTCGGCGCGGTCGACCGGCTGCCGGACGGGCTGCCCCCGTTCTTCGGGCGGCTGCTGCGGATCATGCACACCGACGACCCCGACCTGGATGAGGTGGAGCGCGAACTGCGGGCCAACGGGTTCCTCCGGCCGGGGATCTCGGTGGACCTGGCGGCGCTGCGCGCCTTCCTCGCCCCGCTTGCCGAGCCGTCGGCGGTGGAGACGTTCAAGTTCAGCCGGGAGTGGATGCGCGGGGAGGCGGCCCGCGTCACCGACCTGAGCGCGTCCAACGTCTCCCGCAAGTTCAACGTGCCGCCCTCCTACGTGCTGATCCACCGGGTGTCGACGGCCGGGATCGGGGTGCTGTGCCAGCTGGAGTGCGAGGGGGCGTTCCGGGCCGAGGTGCTCCGCTGGGTGCCCGGCTACACCGACGACCCGCTCACCGAGGCGGAACCGCTTCCCACGGCCTGACCGCGGCGCCACCCGGGCCCGAGCGCGGCGCGACCCGGGATGGCCCGCGCGCATCCCGGGTCGCAGGGGCGACTCAGCCGGGTGACCCGGCCGGGTAACTCAGCCGGTTGCATCGATCGTCATGCGGAGCGCGTCCGCGCGCTGCCAGGCGCGCAGTAGCCTCCGCTCGGCGCGGAGCCGGGCCCGGTCGAGCCGGCGGAGTTCGGCCGCCTGCCGCGCCGACCTGGACTGCCGCGCTTGGTTGAGCCGGTCGAGATGTCGGTCTCTGGCCAGCGTCTGGGACGGATACATGAGTGACCTCCGCATTGTGTGCGTCGCTTGTGTCCTGTGTGCCGCATCGTGTGCGTAACTGGTAGCTAGTAACCGGTAGTAGCTGGGTAACTGGTAACTGGGTCGCTGGGCAGCCGGAAGGACGCCGCCTACGCCGCCTGCTCCCCGGCCTTGGCGATCTCGGCGTCTTCCTTGCGCGGACGGCCGCGCGGACGCTTGCGCGGGACGATCGTGCCGCGCAGCAGCAGTTCCCCGCCCCAGACGCCCCACGGCTCCCGCCGCTCGAGCGCGCCTTGCAGGCAGCTGATCCGCGCGCGGCAGCCCTGGCAGAGTGCCTTCGCCTGCTCGACATCACCGGGAGCCTCGGCGAAGAACAGTTCCGGGTCTTCTGTGCAGGGAAGGTCCAGGCCGCTGGGCACGCCGGTGACGTTGAAGAGCGTCGCGACCGGAGCCTCGGCCGCGTCCTGCCCGACCACGCCGAACGCCTCGAACCCCGACGTCCCAGACGGTCTTGCCTCGAACCCCGCCGCGCCTGCCGCGCTCGCGGTGGCATCGGGCCACTGCATCGGTGCCATCCCCTCTCGCTTACTGGTCCTGTGTCCTGTTTGCGAGGGACCGGGCCTTACGAACAACTAGGCCGCGGACCCTGGGGTCCGCGGCCTGAAGGGGATCTTCGCCGGCCTTTTCTAGGCCGGTTCCCTTTCTGGATGCGGACCCGATGCGCCACCGCCACCGACGTTGACGCGGGTCTTGTGCGCGTACTGCTTGCGGATGCCGGCCGGCCGCGCGGCAGCCATGACGGCAAGCGGCTGCGTCATGGCCGCGGCACGCCGCGACGTGGCGAAGTCAGCGTGCGTCGTGGCGGCGGCCGGGCCGAGGGTCTGCGGCAGGGCAGAGTCCACCCTTGCGCCGGACAGGCTGGCCCATGGCGTGACGACACCAGGAAGCACGGCGCCATCCCGGGCAGCCGAAACGTTTCGGGTATTGATCAGCACGGTGGGCACCCCCTTCCAGACGGGTCGACACTGTGGCCCATGAACATGTGAGCAGCCTACGTAACCGTTCCCGCCGGGGCAACAGATTTTTGACCTGCAGATTTTTTCCGCTTGGGTAACCACGGCCCAGGCTCACGGCGGGACCGGCTTCGGCGTGGTCCGGATCAGGCCCTCCTGGACGACCGAGACCACGAGGTCACCGGCCGCGGTGAACACCTCTCCCCTGGCCAGCCCGAGGGCCCCGAAGGCGATCGGCGAATCCTGCGCGTACAGGAGCCACTGGTCGGCCCGGAACGGCCGGTGAAACCACATCGCGTGGTCCAGGCTCGCCCCCGAGGTATGCCCGTCGTACCAGGACACCCCGTGCCCGAGCAGCACGGTGTCAAGCAGCGTCAGGTCCGAGGCGTACGTCATCAGGCACACGTGCAGCAGCGGGTCGTCGGGCAGCTCCCCGTCCACCCGCAGCCAGACGAGGTTCCTGGTGGTGCGCAGCGACGGGTCGCCCGCCGCCTCGACGGGCAGCGGGCCGACCGACCGCAAGTCGATCGGGCCGTCACGGTAGTGCCCGGGCAGCGGCCCGCCGAGCGCCCGCTCAAGGCGCTCGGCGTTGCGCCTGACTTCCCCGGGCGGCGGCACCGACGGCATCGGCGTGGCGTGTTCCGGCCCGGCTTCCGGCCGGTGGAAGGACGCGGAGAGGGTGAAAATCGTGTGGCCGTGCTGGATGGCGGACACCCGGCGCGTGGTGAACGAGCGCCCGTCGCGCACCCGGTCCACCACGTAGACCAGCGGTACCGCCGGGTCACCCGGCCGGATGAAGTAGGCGTGCAGCGAGTGCACCGGCCGGTCGGCGGGCACCGTCCGCCCGGCGGCGACCAGGGCCTGCCCCGCGACCTGCCCGCCGAACACGCGCTGCACGGTCTCGTCAGGGCTGCGCCCGCGGAAGATGTTGACCTCTATCTGCTCCAGGTCAAGCAGGTCGAGCAGCTTGTCAAGGGCGTCGCTCACCGGCGTGCCTCCGCCGCCGTGTCCCGGGCCGCGGGCGGCGCAGGGGACGCGGCGGAGCCGGGAAGCAGGCCGCCCACGAACCGCGACCGCTGCCGTACCTGCTCGCCGCCGGGTGCGCGGGCGGCCGCCCAGGACAGGTGCAGGTGCTGGCGCGCCCTGGTGACCGCCACGTAGAGCAGCCGGCGCTCTTCCTCGACGGCCGCGGGGGTTCGCGCGTGCACGATCGGCATTATCCCCTCGGCCAGCCCGGGCAGCAGGACCGCGTCCCACTCCAGCCCCTTTGCCGCGTGCATGGTCGCGAGCGTCACCGCGTCCGCGACGGGAGCGTGGCCGGTCTCGGCCCGGCGGCCAAGTT
>JASHPP010000074.1 GCA_030038035.1 Trebonia sp. | reverse complement strand
GAGTACATCGAGCGGGAGCGGCATGCGGTGGCGATTCACGAGGCCTGCCACGCGCTGGTCGCGTACCGGACCCGGCAGCACATGGAGATCGACATCGCCACGATCGAGAAGGGCAGCGACTACCTCGGGATGGTCGCCAGCGTCAAGCCGGAAGACCAGTTCACCCGGTGGCGCAGCGAGTACCAGGCGGACATCCTCGTGTCGCTCGCCTCGCTGGCCGGCGAGCGGATGTTCTTCGACAGCGACAGCTCCTCCGGCGTGTCCAGCGACCTCGAGCAGGCGACCACGGTGGCCTCCTACATGGAAGGCTTCTGGGGCATGGGTACCACGGTCTCGTCGTACTCCTCGGCCCGTCGCCTCGAGGTGGGCTCGCCCGGCGGCGGCGGGCGCCCCGGCGGCGAAGACTCCTCCATGCGGGCAAGGCACGCGCTGGCTGACCGGATCGAGGACAACCTGTCCTCGCTGCTCGGCCTGACCGAGACGATCCTGCGCGACAACGAGCGGCATGTGCTGGCGCTGGCACACGCGCTCGAGACGCACAAGACGCTCAGCGGCGAGGACGTCACGGCCGTCTTCGAGCATCAGCGCGGTCCGCTGGTAGACGGAGCTCCGTACGCCGACGACGAGTTCATCGCCCAGCTCCGTGCCTACCATCATGCCGCGGCTCACGCGCACCGCGAGCACAGCCAGCCTCAGCTGCCGCTACCTGTGGCGGCCCCGGCCTGGGCGATCGGCGGGGTGATCGCAGACGGGTACGGCAGCCCGGCCATCGGGTCGTCCAACGGGGACGGATCGGGCTCCGGGCCGGCGGTCTACGGTCCGCCGTCCTCCCCGGCGCCATCCCCGCCGGATGGATCACCGGACGGGCGAGCCTGACGGGGGCGCGCGGACGGCACCGCCTGCGGTCCGCCGTCAACCTGGCCAACGGCTCCACGCTGGCCGGCCTCGGTATCGCGCTGGCCGGCCGCGCCCGCCTCGCGCGGGCCCCGTGCGGCCTGCTGACCGGCACTGGCTACCGGCTGCCAGTGCCCGCGGTCCCGGCGTTCACCGTGGGCAGCGTGATCGTGACCCGCCAGGACTCGCTGCTACCGGACACCGCGCTGTTTCGGCACGAGGCGCGTCACGCCACCCAGTACGCCTGGTGCGGCGGGCTGGTCATGCTCCCGCTTTATTTCGCCGCGGCGGGGGCGTCCTGGGTGCTGAGCGGCGACTTCGGCGCATGGAACGTGTTCGAGCGCCTGGCCGGGCTCGCCGACGGCGGGTACGCCGACCGTCCGCTGCGTACGGCGCCCCGGCGCGTTCCTGCCTCCGCACCGCGGCCTGGCGGGGCCCGCGCCGGACCTGGCGGGGCCCGCGTCGGACCTGGCGCGGCTAGTGAGACAGGCCGGCCAGCAGCCGTTCCCGGTGACCGCGGTCCCGGTCAGGAACCAGCCGGACATGCCGGATCGACCGCCACCGCTTGCCCGTAAGCAGGAACTCGCCACCGGCGGCAAGCGCGGCGATCCCGTTCATGATCGCCTGCGGATCCGTCCGGTGCCGTTCGGCGGCGGCGCGGGCGTCCACCACGTCGGTCACCTCGCCGGTCGCCAGGTCAATGCCGGCGAGGCACGCGGTGCCTGCCACGTTAGACCAGACCTGGCCGCCAGACCAGGCGAGATCGTTCATCCCGCGGACCCGGGCGCCCTCGCACCGCACGTGCACGAGCGCGACCGGTTCAAGCGTGGCCGGGTCACGGCGGACCAGCTCGCTCGTGCCGTCGCTTGTCACGACCTCGTCGCCGGCCGCGCACATCCCCCAGCCCGCACGGTTGTAGCGGACTCGTTCGCGCAGCGTCAGCGTGGCCGCGTCCCAGCGCAGCGCCACCCGGTCCTGCCAGGTCAGCTGCCAGATGCCGTCGCCGACCGCGCAGATCCCCTCGCCGAAGAGCTGATCGGGCAGCAGCACCTGCGCCGCCGGCCTGTCCGCGCCGAACCGGTACCGCCGCAGCGCCGATTCGCCGGACAGCCCGGTGGACTCCCACACCGCGTCGCCGGCCACGATCAACCCCTGGGTGAACCCGCGCTGCGGATGGGGCGCTCGCCGCACAACCTGCACCCGGTGAAACCGCACCTAGCGATTATCCAGGCACGCCTGGCCGCCCGGCACCTTGTGGCTTACCCCAACGGAATTGTCTGGCCAGCTATTCGGCTAACACCTTGGTCAGCGAGCCAGCTGCGGTCTTGACTTCAAGGCCGGCCGTCACGAAGGTTGGAGATCATGAGCGCGGAGGAACGCACAGGCCTGGAGTTCATCCTGACCCTGTCCTGCCCGGACAAGCCGGGCATCGTGTACGCGGTATCCAGCTTCCTTGTGCAGCATTCGGCGAACATCGTGGCCAGCCAGCAGTACGGCACGCCAGACGACGGCCGGTTCTTCATGCGGGTGCACTTCTCCGTGCCCCCGCCCGGCCGCACCGCCGCCGAACTCGAGCGCGACTTCTCCTGGGTCGCCGAGGCGTTCCACATGGCCTGGCGGCTGCACGACACGACGGTCCGGATCCGGACGCTGCTCATGGTCTCCAGGCTCGGGCACTGCCTCAACGACCTGCTGTTCCGCTGGAAGAGCGGCTCGCTTCCCGTCGAGCTCGTCGGCGTGGTCTCCAACCACGATGACTTCCGCGACCTGACCGAGTCCTACCGGCTCCCGTTCCATCACATCCCGGTGACGTCGCAGACCAAGCCGGCCGCAGAGGCCGCGCTGCTTTCGCTCATCGACGAGACGCAGACCGAGCTGATCGTGCTCGCCCGCTACATGCAGATCCTCTCGCCCGAGGTGTGCAAGCGGGTGGAGGGCCGGATGATCAACATCCACCATTCGTTCCTGCCGAGCTTCAAGGGCGCCCAGCCGTATCACCAGGCGTATGCCAAGGGCGTCAAGCTGGTGGGCGCGACCGCGCACTACGTGACGCCGGACCTGGACGAAGGGCCGATCATCGAGCAGGACGTGATGCGCGTCGATCACACCTACCCGCCGCAGCGGCTTGCCGAGGCTGGCCGTGATGTCGAGGCGCAGGTCCTGGCGCGCGCGGTCACCTGGCATGCGGAGCACCGGGTACTCCTCAACGGCAACCGCACCGTCATCTTGCATTAACAGCGGAGCTAGTCAGTCACGGCCGCTGCCCTGGCGCAGCGCGGCCCTGATCGCGCCGTACTGGCTGACGGCAACGAGCAGCAGGACGAAGGGCAGGATAAGACTCGGCGCCTTGCTCCCGGCATGCGCGCTGGCGGCCGTGACCGCCGTGATCACGAAGACGACTGCCCCTGTCGCCGGCCAGATGACAAGGCCCGTACTCTTTGACATCCAGTTGTTATAGCCACCGATGCCGTGGTGGACCGGGATCTGGGCGCCAGGCGGCAGCGTGCGCGCCGCGTAGACCGACATCCCTATCATCGCCAGCAGCACGACACCGCCGACGATAACCGCTCCGATTTCCACCGACGCCTCCGCGGAACCCAGGACCGCGTTGGTCACCGCGGCACCACTGTGCGATGTTACTTCTCCCGCCGAAGATTAGCGCCGGTCTCTGGCTGGCGGCGCCCTCGGGCGTCTTGCAGGAAAGGCAGGATCACTTGAAGTTCGGGCTGTTTTACAACACGGCGTACTACGGGACCGATCCCAGCCTGATGGGGGCAGCGGCGCGGCACGCTGAAGAATGCGGTTTCGAGTCCTTCTACGTGGCCGAGCACATCGTGCTGTATCCGGGGGCGGCCGTGGGCCCGGTGACATTCCCGCCGGAGCTGGCGGTGGCAGACCCGCTGGCTTGCCTGGCGTATGTCGCGGCAGTCA
>JASHPP010000570.1 GCA_030038035.1 Trebonia sp. | reverse complement strand
ACTGGCGGGAGGCGGCCGAATGAGATCGGGAAGACCACCTGATGAACGTGACCACCATGGGCATCACCGTGGCTGGGCCGGCGGCCGGGTTCCCAAGGGCAACGTGCGCGGGCTGCTTCTCGCCGCCCTGGTCCAAGGCCCCGCGCACGGGTATGAGCTCATGCGCCGGCTTGAAGAGCAGGCCGGCGGCCGGTGGCGGCCAAGTCCCGGATCGGTGTACCCGCTGCTGCAGCTGCTCGAAGACGAGGGACTGGTGCGCGGGAATGACGGGGACGGGCGCAAGGTTTACGAGCTGACGCCGCAGGGGCGGGCTCAGGCCGACGACAGCCGGCTGCGTGACCTGGCCGTCGGCCCGTCCGCGGCGACCGCGCACCTGGACTTGCGAGCCGAGATCCAGCGGCTGCATTCGGCCGCACGCCAGGTCGGAACGGCGGGTGACGCCGCGCAGGTCGACCAGGCGGTGACGATCGTGCGGAACGCCCGCCAGGCCCTGTACCGCCTGCTCGCCGACCAGTAGCCCTAACGTGCCCGAGCGAAAGGAAATCGCGTGACTTCTCCAGCCTCGCCCGCCTCTTCGGGCCGCGAAGGCCGTCCGCGGCGGCGCAAGCCGCCACGCCCCGTCGAGGTGGTGTCGGTGTCGCGGATCGCGCCCCGGCTGGTGTCGGTGTGGGTCGGCGGTGACGCGCTCGAGGGATTCCAGCTCGACGCGCCCACGTCGCACATCAAGGTCTACCTGCCCGTCCCAGGCCAGGACGCGCCCGTCTTGCCCGTGGACACGCCCGACGGGTCGGCCTGGCCCGACGGGGACGCGCCGCGGCCGGCGGTGCGCACCTACACGCCGCGGCGCTTCGACCCGGCAAGCCGCACGCTTGAGGTGCAGTTTCTGCTGCACGGGGCGGGTCCGGCGTCGGAGTGGGCGGAGCGGGCCGGCGTCGGCGACAGGCTCGCGGTCGCCGGCCCCGGCGGGCGGTTCATGATGGACTCTTCCGTCGAGCACTGGTGGATCGCCGGCGACGAGAGCGCCATCCCCGCCGTCGGCACCCTGCTCGAGGCGCTGCCGGACACGGCCAGTGCGGAAGTGCACCTGGAGGTGGCCGGCGCCGACGACGAGATCGAGTTTTCCAGCCCGGCGAAGACGGCGATCACCTGGCACTACCGGCGCGCCCCTGACGCCTGGGGCGCCGAGCTTGACGAAGCAGCTCGCAGCGCCGCCATCGCCGACGGCGGGATGGTCTGGGTGGCCTGCGAAGCCGCGGCGATGCGCGCCATCCGCAGGTACCTGCTCGCCGGCCGGCGGGTGCCGGCCAGTTCGCTGGTGACCAGGGGCTACTGGCGGGCCGGCGACGCCAACTACCCGGACCACGACTACGGAGAGGACGACCTCCCCGGCCGCTGAGCCGGGCTGCTCGTAATCGCGCGGATCCGGAAACCTTATGTTGTGATTCGTGCATTTGAAAGACGCGGCCACCTTATATCGATATCGCCGAATGCTTTGCGTGCCCGGGATGCAGTCGTAGTCAAATCTTTCGCTTCGCGCATGCTGTTGAATCGCTGCGACAAGATCAGGCGCGACATGAGCCTCCTGGAGAACAACGATGTGTCGACGGCGACGTCTGTCACTAATGGTTGCGGCAGCGGCGATCTTGACGGCGGTCGCGGGTTGCGCGGGCGGTTTCGGCTCGTCGCCCGCGGGCCCGCTGGAGAAGACCAGCGTGGTCGTCGACGTGTTCCCGAGCATCGACACCGCCGGCCTGTACATCGCCCAGATGGACGGGCTGTTCCGGGCCCAGGGGCTGAACGTCACGATCAAGTTCGCGGAGACAAGCCAGGCTACCGTCACCGGCATAGAAAAGGGGAGCTACGACATCTCGAGCGCCGACTACGTGACCTATACCTATAACGAATTGGCTTGCTCGTGCCTGCGCATCATTGCCGAAGCGTCCTTCCTGCAGCCGGGCGAACTGGTGATGCTCGTCGGAGCGCATTCGCGGATCGGGTCGGTCCCCGGCCTTGTGGGCAAGACGATCTCCGTCGCCGCGCCGAACGACATCGCCACGCTCCTCGTCCGCTCCCTGCTCGCGGACTACGGGGTCTTGCCGAGCCAGGTGCATTTCAAGCCGGGCGTGCCGCTGCCGGCCGCCGGCGCGCTCCTGGCCAAGGGCCTCGTCGACGCGGCCCCGGTCCCGCAGCCCTTCGTCAGCCTCGACGAGGAGCAGTACGGCCTGCAGGAACTCGCCGACCTGGATCAGGGCGCGACAGAGAACTTCCCGCTCCAGGGCTTCGCCGTCACGCAGGCGTGGGCCACAAAATACCCCAACACCTTGCGCGCGTTCGTCACGGCGCTCGAACAGGGGCAGCAGATCGCCGACACCGACCGCAGCGCGGTCGAGAAGGCGGTGGAGAAGTTCCTCGGCGTCCCGCCGGTGACGGCGGCCCTCATCTCGCTGCCCGAGTACCCGCTGTCGATCGACCCCGTGCGGCTGCAACGGGTCCCGGACGCGATGGTCCTGTTCGGCCTCCTGCCGAAGAAGGACGCCTCGTTCCGGATGAGCAGCATGATCGGGTGAGAGCACGCGAGAGCTAAGACTCCCGCGCGCGCAGTACCGCCGTCCCTAACGGCGCGGGCCGCTTTTGTTGCCGCCACCAAAGACCGTCTGACGGGCCAAGTTGCCCCGTGTCAGGCCGTGTGCTTGGCCATAACATAACGGGCAGGTTGGGCTACGAGATATCGGGAAGGGCGGTACGTGAACACCCTGCTTGAGGACTTCTCGTTGGAGATGACGGGCAAGGACGCCGCGAGGCTCGAGGAGGCGCGGCACGCGATCCCGCCAGGAACCCGGATCAACGTGACCTTTCTTGAGAACGAGGAGCCCCGGATGCGGCTGGACGCCGCGCGGGCGGTCAAGCGGTCCGGCTTCGTCCCCGTGCCGCACATCTCAGCCCGCAGGCTGCGGTCACAGGCGATGCTCGAGGAGTACCTCACCGCGCTCTCGGCGGACGGCGCCAGCGAGAACGTGCTGGTCATCGCCGGTGACCCGACAACGCCGCTCGGGCCATACGACGACGCCCTGGCGGTGATCGAGTCCGGGCTGCTCCAGAAGTACGGGGTGCGGCACGTTGGCGTCGGCGGTTACCCGGAGGGACATCCCGCGATCGCCGATTCGGTGCTGTGGTCGGCGCTTGAGCGCAAGGCCGCGACGCTGGCGAGCCTCGGCCTGCCCGGCGCGGTCATCACGCAGTTCGGCTTCGACGTCGACCCGGTCCTGAAGTGGCTCGAGGCGGTGCGTGAGCGCGGCATCGACCTGCCGGTCCGGGTCGGGGTGCCCGGGCCGGCCGGGGTGCGCAGGCTGCTCTCCTACGCGGCCCGCTTCGGCGTCGGCACGAGCGCGGGGATCGCGAGGAAGTACGGATTCTCGATCACCAACCTCATGGGCACCGCCGGGCCGGACCGGTTCATCCGGGCGCTCGGGGAGGGCTACGACCCCCAGCGTCACGGTGAGGTCAGGCTGCACTTCTACACGTTCGGCGGCCTGGCGGCGACGGCGGACTGGATCGCCGAGTTCCGCCGGCGCGAACTGGCCTGACGGCGGCCCGGCCGTCCTCCCTGGGGGTAGCTGACGAACGCCACCAGGCGCGTACCGGCGGCCCCCGAAGGGGGTGGTGCGGGGGCCGTCGGCACTGATGGGGACGACGCGCATGCCCGCGCGGTTGCGGCCGGCCCCGGCGATCCGCTAGCCGCCCACGCTCGAGCGACTTTCCGCGTACGCCTTGAGCGCGGCGATCGTCCGCAGGTTCTCCTTGTCGAAGTGCGCGGTGATGACCGGCCGCAGCGGGCGGAACACGACCGGCAGCGTGATGTCGAGGACCAGCCAGCGGCTGACCTGGGTGGCGGTGGCGCCGTCGCCGGGCTCAAGCGAGTAGTGGATGTGCACGTCGATCGACGCCCTGAGCCGGCTGACGTGAATCGTGTGCCGGAAGTCGAGCGAGCCAGGCGGCTGGAAGCCGGTCACCGTCCCCCACCAGTCCTTGCCAGGCTCGCCCGGCTTCCCGTCGTGGTATCGGGTGCCCCGCCGCACCGGGTACGGCTCGACGTCCGTCGTCGCCCCGTACTGGCCGGAACCGGGGAGCCAGTCGCCATAGTTCGGCATGTCGGAGAGCAGCTGGAACAACAGCCCGGGCGGAGCGCTGATCGTCGTGGCGTAGAACTTGTGCCACTGGGTCTTCGCCATGAGCCAACGCTAGTCCTGCCGCAGGTCCGCATTGCGTTCGGCGGTCCTCACCGTGAGCGTTCCAGCGCCCGCGAAGGCGCCCGCGGTTTGCCTGGCACCGCGGCGTTGATGAAGGCGGCGATCGGGATGGCGGCGGCCAGCAGGATGGCCGTGCCCCAGATCATGGCCACGCTGAACCCGTGCACGGTGGCCGCCGCCGTGCCCGCCGCGGCGTGCGCGCTGAGGTAGCTGGCGGTAGCCGCGGCGGCGATCGTGTTGAGCAGCGCGGCGCCGATCGAAGAGCCGAGCTGGCCGGTGGCACTCGTCCCGGCCCCGGCGGCACCGGTGTCGGCGGGCAGCACGCCGCGCAGCGCGATGCCGAGCGTGACGGGTCCGGCGACGCCTGTGCTGATCCCCTCGATGATCATGGCCAGCAGGATCAGCGGCACGTAGCGGCTGTCCGGCGTGAGCCAGACCAGCGGCAGCAGCCCGAGGGCTTCCACCGCGATGCTGCCGCTGACCAGCCACCTGGGCGGCACCCGCCGGGTCAGCCAGGGCGCGAGCAGCGCCGAGCCAAGGCCGGCGCCGACGGCGAACGGGACGAGGGCGAGCCCGGTGGTCAGCGCCGGATACCGCATGACCGACTGCAGCTGGTAGGTGAGGATCAGCATGATCCCGAACGTGCTGAGGGCGTTCACGACCAGCCCGATCAGCCCCCACCCGCGGTTGCGGTCAAGGACGACGCGCATCGGCAGCAGCCGGTCGGCATGCCCGGCCTGCCGTGCGACGAACCAGGTGAGCGTGACCACGGCGACCGCGAGCGAGCCAGCCACCTGGACCGAGTCCCAGCCGTACGACGCGGCCTCGCCAAGCCCGTAGATCAGGGCGACCATGCCCGCCGTGGCGAGCAGGGCGCTGAGCACGTCGATGCGGATGTTCGGGCGCTTGGGAAGCTGCGGCAGGACTCGCGGGGCGCCCGCGAGCGCGACCGCCGACAGCGCCACGTTGACGTACAGGCACCACCGCCAGCTCAGCAAGCTCGTGAGCACGCCGCCGAGGACGAGCCCGACGGCCAGCCCGGCGGTCAGCGTGGCGGTGAAGATGCCGAGCACCCGCGCCCGCTCCTCGTCGTCGTTGTACACGGTGATCAGCAGGGATTTGGTCGACGAGACGAGCAGCGCGCCGAACGCTCCCTGGACGGCCCGCGCGGCGATGAGCATGGCGCCGTTCACCGCGGCGCCCCCGCACGCCGACGCGATCGCGAAGCCCGCCACGCCGATGATCAGCGTGCGCCGGGCGCCGAACCGGTCGGCCAGCCGCCCGCCAGGCAGCAGCAGCCCGGCGAGCGCCAGCGTGTACGCGGTCACCACCCACGGCCGCTGCGCGGTGGACATCCCCAGGTCACGCTGCACCGAGGGCAGCGCCACGAACATCACCGTGGTGTCGAGGACCGCCATCAGGTGCGCCGACGCGATCACCGCAAGCGGCCACCAGCCTCGCCGTGCCATGACCCCTCCTCTAAGAGACATCCGTATCCTAATTAGATACGATCGTATCCTAAGCTTGATGAGGCTAAGATGCAACTGTCTCTTAAAGGAGGGAACCGTAGAGTGGCCCAGCACATCGGCGGGCAGACCCGGCGGCGCGGCGCGGCCCTGGAGGCGGCGCTGCTCGACGCCGCCTGGGCCGAACTCCAGTCCGTCGGCTACGCCGCCCTCACGATGGAGGCGGTCGCCGGCCGCGCGGGCACCAGCCGGGCGGTCATCTACCGCCGCTGGCGCAACCGCCCCGAGCTGGTGATCGCCGCGATGCGCCGCCACCTCCCGATGCTCTCCGGCGACATCCCCGACACCGGCAGCCTTCGCGGCGACGTCCTTGCCGTCCTGCGCCGCGAGTCGCAGCGGCTGGCCCAGGTAGGGCCGGAAACCGTCTACGGCCTGCTCGGCGAGTACCTGAGCAACGCCGACGCCTTCGGCCGCGTCCAGGACGAGGTGCTGCACATCGGCGCCGGGGTCATGACCGCGATCCTGAACCGCGCCGCCGCCCGCGGCGAAGCACGTCCCGGCGTCCCCCTTCGTGTCGCGACCCTGCCAACCGACCTGTTCCGCCACGAGCTCTTCCGGTACCGCACTCCGCCGGGCGAGCAGGTGATCGAGGAAATCGTCGACGAGGTGTTCCTGCCGCTTGTCGCGGTCTCAGCTCCTGCGGGCGGCGGGGACGTCCGGCCCTACCCTGGGGCGGGTGGTTTGGCGCATGATCAACGTGTAAACCGGTGAAACGAGAGGGAGGAACCCGATGGCCGCACAGCCGGCAGGCGACCAAGCCAGGATCGTGGTGGGCGTGGATGGCTCGGACTCGTCGAAGGCCGCGCTGGCCTGGGCGGTGCGGCAGGCGGCGCTGACCGGCGCCGTGGTTGACGCGGTGACCGCGTGGCAGATCCCCAGTAGTTACGGATGGGTCCTGGTCGAGGACGGGCTCGACCTGGAGCAGTTGGCCGCCTCGATGCTCCAGACGGCGATCGCCGAGGCGGCAGGCCAGCAGCCGGGCGTGGCGATCCGGCCGGTGGTGGTGCATGACAACGCGGCGCGAGCGCTGCTCGACACTGCCAAGGGCGCGGAGTTGCTCGTGGTCGGCAGCCGTGGCCACGCCGGGTTCACCGAGGCGCTGCTCGGCTCGGTCGGGCAGTACTGCGTGCACCACGCCGAGTGCCCGGTCGTCATCGTCCGCAGTCCGCACGCCCAGGGAGCCGACTCCTGAGCTGACGCTTAACCGCTTTCGCGCACTGTGGTCCGCCAGAGCATCACTGTCATCTCTGGCAAACGGCATCGCCCCCATGCGGGGTAAGTTCGCGTCAGATGTAGGTGTACGACATCTGGCCCAGTGTGCCCGACTTGCCGGTTGCGTGCTCCTCACCTCACGTAACCGTCTATATTGCGTGCTGGGTGCACTCGGATTACTTCCGGGGGAGACGGTCGCCAGGGTCGCTAGCCGTCTTGTTGATGTGCCGCCAAGCAAATGCAACTGGGAGCAGTGAGTTAACCGTGTGCGCTGTGGCCGGGCACGGGCTTCATGGAGGTGGGGGGCGTGAGCCTGAGCCCACGGGAACACGAGATCCT
>JASHPP010000569.1 GCA_030038035.1 Trebonia sp. | reverse complement strand
CGCAGCCACTAACTGTACCAAGACTCGCGACCGCCCGGACCAAAGCGCATATGCCCCTTGGTTCCCGGCCGTTGCCAATGGGAAGATTGCCTGGGAACCCAGACGACGGAAGGAACCCCTGGGAGGGCCGCAATGGCAGGCGACATCCATACCGGCGGGAACAGAAACTTTCCGCTCGTTTCGCTTAACTCAGACGGACGACCGCACCCGCTGCTGAACGCGCTCACCATCTTCACGCTGGTCGTCGGCCTCGCATCGTTCGTACTCGGCCTGGTCATCAGGAACGTGCCTGGCGCACACGGGCTTGGCTGGGCGATCGCCACCGCGGCCACCGGCCTGTCGGCCATGCTGATCGGGCTGTTCACCCAGATGGTCTCGGCGACCCGCGAGCAGCGAATCCTGGTCGTCACCGGGATCATCGCGGGTTTCGTCGGCCTGGCTCTCGGCCTGGCGCACGGCGGCTTCTCCGGATGAGGCCCGCCGGTGCGCCATCAGACTCGGCACTAGCCGGCCGTCTCGGGCGTGTCGGGGGGAGCCCATTCGGGTGATTTATACGGATTAAGGTAGTTCGTCCCGCTTGAGATCCGGCTCCGACCGGGGCCCGGATGCTGCGCGTGCTGGCGGTGGGGCCCCCAGCGCCAAGCCTATTGGCGGTGGGGGCCCCACCGCCCAATAGCCGCCGGGCCTTACCAGCCTGGAGCCGCGCGAAACGGGCAATGACGACTTATTGCCCGACGAGGGAACGCCGGGTCGGTCGCCTTGACCTGTCAACGCCTGTCTTCTTATTCGATAAACTTGCTTGACCAGGCATATTAACTACGCCGCCAACCTGGACTAGGCTGTGGGCATGGTGCGCATCGGGGGTCATTTCCACACCGACGACCCGCTGGCGGAGGCGGTCGCGTGCGACGCGCGGATCGCGCAGTTCTTCCTCGGTGACCCGCAGGGGTGGCAGGGACCGGTGATCCCCGGCGGCGACCCGGGTGCCGTCGCCGCCGCGTACGCTGACGCGGACGTGCAGGTGTACATCCACGCGCCCTACGTGATCAACGTGGCGACCACCAACAACCGCATCAGGATCCCCTCGCGCAAGCTGCTCGACCAGCAGCTGCGGGCGGCCGCGTCGGTGGCGGCGAAGGGGCTGATCGTGCACGGCGGGCACGTCACCTCGGGCGTGGACCCCGAGGCAGGCCTGGAGAACTGGCGCAAGGCGGTCGAGCGTATCGAGCGCCCGCTGCCGATGCTCATCGAGAACACGGCGGGCGGCGCCGGCGCGATGGCCAGGTCGCTCGACGCCATCGCGCGGCTGTGGGACGCGGTCGCCGGCGCCGCGCCTGACGGCGGCGAGGTCGGATTCTGCCTGGACACCTGTCACGCGTACTCGGCGGGCATCGACCTCGCCGAGGCGGTCGACCGGATCAAGGCGATCACCGGCCGGATCGATCTGGTGCACTGCAACAACTCGCGTGATGAGTTCGGCTCGGGCGCCGACAGGCACGCGAACCTCGACTCGGGGACCATCGACCCCGCGGTGCTGCTCGACGTGGTGCGCGCCGCCGGCGCGCCGGTGATCTGCGAAACGCCCGAGGCGGGGCTGGCGGCGGATATCGGCTGGCTGCGGGATAAGCTCGCGGACGCCTGAGCGGGGCGCCGCGCACCCCGCTGCCAGCCGAGCACCAGCCGGTCCGGCGCGCCGTCGAGGACGCCTCCCGCGGGATCGTCGCGACCGGAAAGACGCACCACGTCCCGTTCCGGATGGAGGACGTCGACCACCACGAAGCCGCAGACCAGGCCGACGGTGAGGAATCGCGCGAGCAGGGTGACGAAATACCACCCCGGGGTGATCCCCGTGTACCCCGGCTGGCCGGGGGCGGTGTAGAGGTAGACGAAGTAGCCCCAGATGCCGAAGAAATAGGCGACCTCGCCGAGCTGCCACAGCAGGTACGGCCAGAGCCGCGGCCGCGCCAGCACGGCGAACGGCACCAGCCAGATCACGTACTGCGGTGACCACACCTTGTTCAGCATCAGGAACGCGGCGAGCAGCAGGAAGCACAGTTGCGGCAGCCGGGGCCTGCGCGGCGCGGCGAGGGCGAATACGGCGATCGCCAGGCAGGCGATCGCGAAGCATCCCGTCGACACCAGGTTCAGCTCGCCGATCGAGGGGTTGCCGAGCAGCGGCACATTGTAGTGCTCGAACATGTACCAGATGGACCCCCAGTCGGCGCCGCGCGACCGGTTGAACGCATAGAAGCGGCCCCAGCCCGCCGTCGCGATCACCGCGATCGGCAGGTTGACCGCGAGCCAGGCGACGACCCCGCCGGCCAGCGCGCGCCAGAACTCGCGCATCCGCCCGGCGCGCAGGCACAGCAGGAGCAGCACGCCGAAGACGAGCAGCGGGTAGAACTTCGCGGCCACGCCAAGGCCGAGCAGGACGCCGGCGAGGATTTCGCGGCGGCCGGACCAGGCGGCGACGCCGCCCGCGGTCAACGCCATCGCCAGCAGGTCCCAGTTGATGAACGCCGCCAGGATCAGCCCGGGCGCCAGCGCGACCATCAGCGCGGCCTTGGTTCCGCTGCCCAGCCGGGTCCGGCCGCCGGCCGTGCGGCCGGCCGGCGCGTCCCCGGCCGCGTACCCGGTCGCGAGCACCCCGGCGACCAGGCAGACCGCGAGCAGCACGACCGTCACGTAATAGAAGTCCCTGCCGCGGGTGTAGGGGTCGGCGACCGAGTGCACCACCCAGGCCGCCAGCTGCATCATGCCGCCGATGAGCACCGGGTACTCCACCGGGTGCCCGCTGTACGGCACCTGCCCCGAGGACAGTCCCTCGTTGTAGTAGAGCGGGTAGATATCGGTGTAACAGGCATCGCGGAACTGCCCGGTGAAGCTGTTCCACGCCCCGCCCGAACTGCACGGCAGCTTCTGCGCGTAGCCGAGGAACGCCGCCGCGACCGATGCCGCGACGCCTGTGCCGACGAATGCCGGATACCGCACCTTGCCGCCTCGCCCCGCTCCGCGCCCGCTAACCGACCGTACCAGGCCGGCGTCTGCGCCTGCGCCGCCGGGACGCGCGCGTCCACAGCAGCGAGCCGGGCAGCACCGACAGGCCGCCGAGGGCAACGCCGGCCTGAACCCCGTCCGCTGACAGCGCGGCCGTTCCTGCACCTCCGCCGCCGCCGCCTCCTCCTCCGCCAGGCCCGCCAGGGGTCGGGGTATCCGTCGGTGACGCGGTCGGGCTCGCGGTCGGGCTCGGCTGACCGGACGGCGAGCCGGTGGGCGTCGGGGTAACTGGCGGCGTCGGGAACGGCTGGTGACCGTGGCCAGGCAGCGTGGTGGACGGCGTCGGGGACGGGTGCTTCTTCGGCTTCTTCTTGGCCTTCTTGGGCAGATTGCCGACCTGGTTCCACTTCTCGCCGCTGAACTGGGGCGTGAGGAACTGCTCGACAGGGAGCTGCGCGAATTCGGCCTCGGCGAACGTGTTCCAGATCCGGGCCGGCCAGTACCCGCCGAAACCACCGCCGGCGTCGCCGCCGAGGCCGTTCAGCGTCTCGGTCGTGTTCGTGGACTGGTTCTCCGTGAAGATGCCGACGCTGAGCGAGTACTGCGGGATCGCGCCGATGAAGAAGGCGGACTGCGCGGAGTTCGTGGTACCGGTCTTGGCGATGATCGGCCTGCCGTCGCTCATCTCCGCGGCGGTCCCGGTTCCTTCGGTGGTGACGGTGGACATCGCGTACTGCACTTGCGAGTCCTCGGCCGCCGAGAGAACAACGTGCGAAGTGACGGTTCCCGGCGTGGAGGTCCCGGTCGTGTCGATGATCGTCTTGACCAGGTGCGCCGAGTGATAGACCCCGTTGTCGGTGATCGTGGACAGCATCGTGTCCTGCTCGTTGACCGTGAGCGGGGCGATGCCGAGCGCCATGCCGACCTCCCCGAGGTAACCCTCAAGACCCGAGCCTTCCGGGTAGGGGGAGATGTTGACGCCCATGTTCGCGGCCATGTTGATGATGTTCTGCGTGCCGACCCGGTGCGCCAGGTCGGTAAAGGCGGCGTTGGAGGACTGGGCGAACGCGTTCTGCACGGTCAGCGGGCCAAGCGACTCGTCCCCGTCGTTGTTGACCTCGTAGGCGCCGGGCAGTGCCTGCTTCGCGGAGCGCGCGGACAGGACCAGCGGATCGGTGTCCGGGGGGACCCACAGCGGGCTGAATCCGTTCAGGATGCTGGTCTGGACGTTCATCCCCTCTTGCACGGCCGCCGACAGCACGTACGGCTTGAACGACGAGCCGACCTGCTCGCGGGCGTACACCGCGGTGTTCACGTCGCAGTCGTATTTCTGGCACTGCGCCTTCGACATGTTCTGGCCGCGGCCCGCGTACATCGCGATGATGGAGCCGTTCGCCGGGTCCTGCAGCTCGGCGCCGACCAGCGCATACGACGGCAGCGCGCCGCCGTCCTGCGCCATCAGCTCCTCGTTGGAGCCGACCGCCTGGTAAAGCGCGACCTCCATCGGGCGGCTGATTGTGGTGATGATCTTGTACCCGCCAGTCTCCAGCTGCGCGAGCGATATGTGGTCGACATCCTCGAGCTCGTTCTGGACCACGTTCATGATGTACGGATCCCACGGGTCGGGCCCGTAACTCTGCTCAGGCTCGTCGTTCATGGCAGGGAACTTCATCGAGTCGGCCTGCGCCTGGGTGAGGTCCCCCATCTTCACCATGCCGTCAAGCACGTACTGCCAGCGGGCCTCAAGTTCCGGCCGGTACTGGGGCTGCGGGTAGTTGGCGGGCTGCTGGATGATCGCGGCGATGACCGCCGCCTGGGCGATGGTCAGCTTGGACACCGGCACGCCGAAATACGTCTGCGCGGCGGCGGCGACCCCGTAGGCGCCCGTGCCCAGGTAGATCGTGTTCAGGTAGTTGGTGAGGATCCACTGCTTGGACTCCTCCTTGGAGACCTTCATCGCCACGAAGATCTCCTTGATCTTGCGGCTCACGGTCTGCTGCGTGCCGATGTCGTTGTAGTAGTTCCTGACGAACTGCTGGGTGATCGTCGAGCCGCCGGCCAGGCCGCCGCCGCTGCTGGTCAGGTCGTCGTAGGCCGCGCGCAGGATGCCGGTGGGGGAAATCGCGCCCTCGGTCCAGAAGCTGCGGTCCTCGGCGGCCAGCACGGCGTCCTGCACGATCTTCGGGATCTGGTTGTAGGTCAGGATCTGCCGGTGGATGTTGTCGACGCCGTAGCGGCCGATGACCGTCGTGCCGTTGCTGTAGTAGACCGTGGAGTTCTGGTAGAAGATGTCCGAGGCTAGCTGCGTCGGGATCTGCGTGCTGTTGTACTCGTAGAGGAACCCGGCGACGATCAGCACGACGACCCCGGCGAAGCCCGCCGCGACGAGCGCGAGCACCTTCTTCCACGTCCAGTGCCGCCACCAGCTGCCCTTGACCTTGACCTTGCCCCGCCCAGGGCGGCCGGTAAGACCGCGTGCGTCGCGCCCTGGGCCACGGCGCCCGGGCCCGCCTGGCCCCTGGCCGGCGCCAGGACCCCGCCCGCCGCCGCGGTAGCCCCCGGGGC
>JASHPP010000073.1 GCA_030038035.1 Trebonia sp. | reverse complement strand
TCGCCGCCATGCTGCTGCACGGCACCTCCGCGGGGCCGGCCCAGCCTGGCGACGGCGATGCCACAAGGCGCGCGCGCGGCGAGCGGGCCGCCCGGCGGATGATCGTCAAGGCCGCGGCCGATCTGCTGTCGGGGCCGGGCGGGCTGGCGTCTTACCTGCGCACCCGGCTGGCGCCGGGCACGGTCGCGTCGGTGAGCCTGCCGCTGGACGTCGGCACCGCCACCGAGACCATCCCGGTGCAGTTGCGCCGGGCGGTGGCGGTGCGCGACCGCCGCTGCCGGTTCCCCGGCTGCGACCAGCCGGTGGCCGCGTGCCAGCCGCACCACGTCGTGCCCCGCGCCCAGGGCGGCCCGACCTGCCTGGCTAATTTGCTGCTCTTGTGCACGTTCCATCATCTGATCGCCGTGCACCGGTGGGGGTGGGGCATCGCCCTGCACCCCGACGGCAGCGTCACCGCGACCAGCCCTAACGGGAACAGGACCCTGCACAGCCATGGGCCGCCGCCCGCCGCAGCCGCCTGACCGCGGCACGGAGTCACGCCCACTCATCGGTGACGATCACTCAGCCTGGCCAAGCTTGGTACCCGGCGCCGTCCGCCTGGGCCGAGCACCGGATTGCCACCATGCGCACTCCCGTTCGTAATGCGGCGGGCCTATCCTCTGAATCGGCGCAGCACGCGCCCGCTAGGTAAAGCGCGGAGGGAGCACGGATGCGTACGCAGGTCGCGATCGTCGGCGCGGGGCCGGCCGGGCTGCTGCTGGCGCACCTGCTGCGGCTGCGCGGCATCGAGTCGGTGGTGATCGAGGCCCGCCGCCGCGACTACGTCGAGCAGCGGGTCCGGGCGGGCGTGCTGGAGCAGGGCACGGTGGAAACGCTCGCCGACGCTGGCGTCGGGGAGCGGATGCTGCGCGAGGGCCTGGTCCACCACGGCATCGAGCTGCGGTTCGGCGGCCAGGGCCACCGGATCGCGTTCGAGAAGCTGGTGCCCGGCCGCGCGATCACCGTCTACGGCCAGCAGGAAGTCGTGAAGGACCTGATCGCGGCGCGGCTCGCCGCGGGCGGGGAGATCCTCTTCGAGGTCGCCGACGTGGTGCCGGAGGGCTTCGGCGGCCCCGGTCCGCAGGTGTCGTTCACCCACGAGGGCGAGCGCAAGATCATCCAGGCCGACTTCATCGCGGGCTGCGACGGGTTCCACGGGATCTGCCGGGATGCGATCCCGGCAGGCGTGCTGACGTTCTTCGACAAGGAATACCCGTTCGGCTGGCTCGGGGTCCTCGCGGGTGTGGCGCCGTCCTCGGAAGAGCTGATCTACTCGAGCAACCCCCGGGGCTTCGCCCTGCACAGCATGAGGAGCCCGACCCTGAGCCGCTTCTACCTGCAGGTGGCACCCCACGAGGACATCGCGGACTGGCCCGACGACCGGATCTGGGCTGAGCTCGCGGCCCGGCTGGAGACCGTGCCCGGCTGGAGCCTGTCCACCGGCCCGGTGCTCGAGAAGGGCGTCACGGCGATGCGCAGCTTTGTGGCCGAGCCGATGCAGTACGGCCGGCTGTACCTGGCGGGGGACGCCGCGCACATCGTGCCGCCGACCGGCGCCAAGGGGCTGAACCTGGCAGCCTTCGACGTCACGGTGCTCACCGAGGCGCTCGACGCCTGGTACGCCACCGGCGACGCGGCGCTGCTGGACGGGTACTCCCGCGCCTGCCTGCGCCGGGTATGGCGGGCGCAGCACTTTTCCTGGTGGATGACGACGCTGCTGCACTCGTTCGACTCCTACGACGCGTACGACCGGCGCCTGCAGGAGTCCTATCGGGACTACGTGTGCACGTCGGAGGCGGCGTCGACCTCGCTGGCCGAGAACTACGTGGGCCTGGGCCGCTGGCGGTCGCCGGGCTGATAGGTGTCACAGTTCCGGGTAATGCCTTGTCTTCAGGGAAAGCACCAAACAGGAGGCAAGGTCATGCGGATCTTCGTGACGGGAGCGACCGGGGTGCTGGGCCAGCACCTCGTTCCTGCCCTGGTGGCGGCGGGCCACGAGGTCACCGGCACCACGAGGACGCCCGGCAAGGCCGGGATGCTGCGCGAGGCGGGCGCGGAGCCGGTGGTCCTCGACGGGCTGGACCGCGATGCGGTGATCGCGGCGGTGCAGGCCGCGGCGCCGGAGGTCATCGTGCACGAGATGACGGCGCTGGCAGACATGCGAAGCCTGCGTAACCTCGACAAGGTATTCGTCACCACGAACCAGCTGCGGACCCAGGGGACCGACAACCTGCTGGCCGCCGCCGCGCAGGCGGGCACCCGCCGGTTCATCGCGCAGAGCAACACGAACGCGACAGCACGGTCCGGCGGGCCGGTCAAGACCGAGGACGACCCGCTCGACGCGCAGCCCGTCCGGTCGGCGACCGGGATGGTCGCGGCGGTCGAGCACGTGGAGCACGCCGTGCCGCTGGAGGCACCGGAGGGACTCGTGCTGCGCTACGGCAACTTCTACGGGCCGGGCGCGTCGGACGCCATGCTGGACATGCTGCGCAAGCGCCAGTTCCCGGTGATCGGCGGCGGGGCCGGGATCTGGTCGTTCATCGAGATCAGTGACGCCGCGGCCGCGACCGTTGCCGCGGTCGGCCGGGGCGCGCCCGGCGTCTACAACATCGTGGACGACGACCCGGCGCCGGTCGCGGAGTGGCTGCCGTACCTGGCCAAGGTGGCGGGCGCGAAGCCCCCGCTGCGCCTGCCCGCCTGGCTCGGCCGGCTGCTCGCCGGGGACTTCGTCGTGGCCCAGATGACAGCCGCGCGCGGCTCCTCGAACGAGAAGGCGAAGAAGGAGCTCGGCTTCCAGCCGCGGTACCCGAGCTGGAGGGAAGGGTTCCGTGCCTGGGCCGGCCGGTGAGCCGGCGGCCGAGTACCGGCCGCTGCTGTTCTCCATCGCGTACGGGATGACCGGCTCGGTGGGCGACGCCGAGGACATCGTGCAGGACGCGTTCCTCGGCATGACTCGCTCACGCCGGGCTGGAACCACGATCGGCGACCCGAAGGCGTACCTGACCACGGCGGTGACGCGGCTGGGCATCAACTACCTGAGCTCGGCCCGGGTGCGGCGCGAGACGTACGTGGGGGACTGGCTGCCGGAGCCGATCGTGGTGCCCGCGGGCGACCCCGGGCCTGCCGAGCACGCGGAGCTGGCCGATTCGCTGTCGATGGCGTTCCTCGTCATGCTCGAGGAACTCTCGCCGGTGGAGCGGGCGGTGTTCATGCTCCGTGAGGTGTTCGGCTACCGGTACCCGGACGTGGCGCGGATCACCGGCAAGACCGAGGTGAACTGCCGGCAGATCTTCGCCCGCGCCAGGGCGCGCATCGCCGCCGGAGGGCAGGCCCGCGACAGCGCGCCTGCCCCGGCGCGGCGGGCCGAAGGCGAGGAACTCGCCCGCAGGTTCTTCGAGGCGGCCGCGGGCGGCGACATGGACGCGCTGCTCGGCATGCTCGCGCCCGACGTGGTGTTCCACGGTGACGGCGGCGGCAAGGCGCAGGCGGCCGGGAAGCCGCTGGCGGGGCGGCAGCGCGTCATGCGGCTGGTCGTCGGCCTGCTCCGCCGCAGCCGGCTCCTCGGCGTCTCGATCCGGCTTGCGTGGGTCAACGGCCAGCCGGGCGCCGTCGCTTACGACGCCGCGGGGCGCGTGGTCAGCGTGGTCGAGCTCGACGTCGCCTGCGGCGTCGTGCAGGCGATCCACGCGGTGGCCAATCCCGACAAGCTCGGTCACCTCGGACCGGTCTCCGATGTGGCGCGACTGCCGCAGAGATAACGCTGGCGTGATCACCAGCCGGCGCGCATCCCGTAGGGGAACGCGGCCCCGATCGCCTCGATCCGCCGGATCCGCCCGCCGGCCACCTTGCACCCAGGGCCGTCGCCCACAATCGCAACCGCGCATGGCTGCCTGTGGCCAGAACCTCAAAGTAACGGCCGGCGTACCAGCCAAGACCGGTGCCGTGCTCTGGCTGAGCCTGGTCCGCCTAGTACTGCCTGGTCCAAGTCTGCGGTACGCATGTCGGGCAGCTAACATTCCCGACAAGACTGACATTTGCCGATGCATTGTTGGCGGCGACGGCGATGGTGATCTGGGCGACCCCGATCTGAGGCTCGCACGAGCCCCCGGTCGCGCCGCTCTGCCGGTACAGGTTGATGCTGCCCTGGTAGTGCCCGTCGGTGCCTGTCACTGTCCCGTCGTCTGCCCTGGCGCATTGCGGGGCGTCCGCAGTCACGATGCTCACCCTGTAGCTATCGGGGCCGGACGACGTGAAGGTGAACGTGCTACCGCTGTAATTCCACGCGCCGGCGATCGACGGCGCGGAGGGCCCGGAGCCAACTATCGTGGCGATGATCGCGGCGACGACGGCCACCACGATCACGACGGTCGCACCGGCGCCCGCGACTATCGCAGTGGCCATACCCGCGCTTGGATCATTCGGCAGGGCACGCCGCAGCAAGCGAGGGAGGCGGTTGGACCGGCTGGCGTTGCGCACGAAGCGCTGCGCCGCGGTGGTGCCGTGGCCTGAGCCGCCTGGCGCGGACTGGCCGAGATGCTCCGCATGCTCGAGATGCTCGACATGCTCAAGGTGCTCGAGATGCTCGACGTGCTCGGCATGCTCATGCTCGAGGTGCTCAAGGTGCTCAAGGTGCTCGACATGCTCGACATGCTCGACGTGCTCGACGTGCTCATGCTCGAGATGCTCAAGGTGCCTGAGGTGCTCAAGATGCTCGACATGCTCGACATGCTCGACGTGCTCGGCATGCTCGTGCTCGAGGTGCTCAAGATGTCTGAGATGCTCAAGATGCCTAAGGTGCTCAAGGTGCCTGAGATGCTGTTGCTGCGGGTCGGGCCGGGTTTCCTTGGGACCCCGCGACAGGTGGACCTGCTCCACGGTGTGGCCCTGGACGGCGGGCGCCGCGCCGGACGGCCACAGGGCGGCCAGCAGCAGCGCCACCTCGCCCAGGTGCGACCGGCCGCGATCCTCCCAGTCCCGGCCGTAGCCGCCGGCGGCCACGGCGCGCAGTTCCTCGGCCAGGCGGGCCGCGTTGGACGGCCGGTACAGCGGGTTCTTAGCCAGGCCGCGAGCGATCACCGGGCGCAGCTTCTCGGGTATCGGCTCCATCGGCACCGGGGCGGACCTGTGCTGGTCGTACAGTTCGGCAGCCGTTTTGCCGGCGAACGGCGCCCGCCCGGCCAGGCACTCGTAGAACGTGGCCGTGG
>JASHPP010000568.1 GCA_030038035.1 Trebonia sp. | reverse complement strand
ACCTCGCGGGCCCGCTCGACGTCGCTGGTGAACACGGCGCCGTGCAGCCCGTAGATCGTCTCGTTGGCGATGCGCACCGCGTCGTTCTCGTCGTCGGCGGGGATGACGGACAGCACCGGGCCGAAGATCTCTTCCTGCGCGATGACGGACTTGTTGTCGACGTTGCCGAACACCGTGGGCTCGACGTACCAGCCGCGGTCGAGGTCCTTCGGCCGACCGCCGCCGGTGGCGAGGGTCGCGCCGGTCTCGACGCCCTTGGCGATGTAGCCCTCCACCCGCGTGCGCTGGCGCTGCGCGGCCAGCGGGCCCATCTGGCTGCTTGGGTCGAACGGGTCGCCGACCTTGACCTTGGAGAACGCGGCGGCGAGCGCCTCGACCATCTCGTCGTGCCGCGGCCTGCTGACCACGATCCGCGTCAGCGACGCGCAGACCTGACCGGACAGCAGGCATTCGGCCATGGCCAGCGACCGCGCGGCGGTCTCGATGTCCGCGTCGTCGAGGATGACCGCGGCCGACTTGCCGCCGAGCTCCAGGGTGCAGCGGGCGATCCGCTCGCCGCAGATCGAGGCGATCCGGCGCCCCGCCGCCGTGGACCCGGTGAAGGTGATCTTGTCGACGCGGGGGTCGCGGACGAGCAGCTCGGAGACCTCGCGGTCGGCGGTGAGCACGTTGAGCACGCCGGCCGGCAGGCCGACCGCCTGCGCGGCCTCCGAGATCAGGTACCCCTCGCCGGGCGCCTCGGGCGAGCACTTGAGGATGACCGTGCACCCCGCGATCAGCGCCGGGGCGAGCTTCATGCTGATCAGCCCCATCGGCGCGTTCCACGGGATGATCGCGCCGACCACGCCGACCGGCTCCTTGACGACCAGCCCGAAGCCGCCGCGCGCCGGGTGCCGCGGCGTCTCCCAGCCGAACGTGCCGGCCAGGTCCGCGTAGTAGTCGAACGTGTGCTTCGCGCCGAACGCGGCGCCCTTGGCGACGGCCTCGAGCACGCCTGACTCGCGCGGCCACATCTGCGCGATGTCGGCGGACCGCTTGACGACCTCCTCACCGAGCGCGCGCAGGTACTCCGCCCGCTGTGCGTGCGACAGCCGCGGCCACGGGCCGTTGTCGAACGCCTCCTTGGCCGCGGTGACCGCGCGGTCGATGTCGGCCGCCTGCGCCTCGGCGACCGTGAGGTAGACCTGCTCGGTGTGCGAGTCGATGACGTCGATGGTGGCGTCGGATGACGGTGTTACCCACTCCCCGCCGATGAAGAAGCGATCCGTGTGCTGGATCGGGACGTTGACCTCGTTCGCCAGGGTCATCTGGGGTGCCCTCCGAATCCGTCCCCCCTGCTGCCGTGCGCGCGGGCATGGCACAGGAGTCCTAGTCTCACTGTGACTTGAAGCCTAGGCCAGGGCGCGATGGCCGCCAAGAGGCAGGCCTGACAAGCGGGGCGGCGGCAAAGTTGGGAGATCCAACAAGCGCCGCGCCCGGCGTATCGTAGTGCCGTTCGGTAGTCCCGTTGTGGCCATTTTGGACAAGGTGCCCGAGCGCCGGCCGCGCAGCGCCGGCGTGCCTACGCGAACCGGGAGCGGATCATGACATTCCTCAAAGACGAGACCTGGCAGGGCCGGGTGTACTCCGGCGGCTGGGTGACGCCGGAAGGCGGCGCGGCCGCCGTCATCGAGCCGGCGACCGGCCGTGAGCTCGCCCGGACGGGGATCGCCGCCCCGTACGACGTGGTGCGCGCCGCGCGGTACGCGGCCGCGGCGCAGCCGGCCTGGGCCGCGACCCCGCACACGCAGCGGTCGGCGATCTTGCGCCGGGCCGCCGACATCTGGCAGGCGAACGCCGCCGAGATCGAGCAGTGGGTGATCAGGGAGAGCGGCAAGATAGGCCCCGCGGCCCAGTTCGAGACCCACGTCGCCACCGGCGAGATCTACGAGGCGGCCACGCTGCCGTCCCGGCCCTACGGCGAGCTGCTGCCCAGCGAGCAGCCCAGGCTCAGCTTCGCCGAGCGGGTCCCCGTCGGGGTCGTCGGCGTGATCGCCCCGTTCAACTTTCCGCAGATCCTGGCCATCCGCTCGGTGGCGCCCGCGCTCGCCCTGGGCAACGCGGTCGTGCTCAAGCCGGACCCGCGCACGGCCGTCTGCGGCGGCGTCGTGCTCGCCCGGGTCTTCGAGGAGGCCGGGCTTCCCGACGGGCTGCTGCACGTGCTGCCGGGCGGCCCGGACGCCGGGGAAGCCCTGATCACCGACCCGCTCGTCCGGCTGATCTCGTTCACCGGCTCGACCGCGGTCGGCCGCCGGGTCGGCGAGCTGGCGGCCCGCCACCTCAAGCGGGTCCACCTGGAGCTCGGCGGCAACTCCGCGCTTGTGATCCTCGACGACGTCGACGTGGCCCAGGCGGCATCGGCCGGCGCCTGGGGGTCGTTCCTGCACCAGGGCCAGATCTGCATGACCACCGGCCGGCACATCGTGCAGGAGTCCGTCTACGACGACTACGTGGCGGCGATCGCGGAAAAGGCCTCGCACCTGCCCGTGGGCGACCCCGCAACCGGCCAGGTCGCGCTCGGCCCCATCATCGACGTGCGGCAGCGGGACAAGGTGCACGCCCTGGTCACGGCCAGCACCGCCGCCGGCGCCAGGCTCGCCGCCGGCGGCACCTACGAGGGCCTGTTCTACCGGCCCACCGTGCTCGCCGACGTGACGACCGAGATGCCCGCGTACGCGAACGAGGTGTTCGGCCCGGTCGCCCCGGTGCTGAAGTTCAAGACCAGCGAGGAGGCCGCCGAGATCGCCGCCCGCAGCGACTACGGGCTGTCCCTCGGCATCCTCACCAAGGACGTGATGCGTGGCCTCGACCTGGCCCGCCGCATCCCGACCGGCATCGTTCACATCAACGAGCAGACGGTCGACGACGAGCCCAACGTGCCGTTCGGCGGCATCCTGGACTCGGGGACCGGCACGCGGTTCGGCGGCACCGCCAACCTCGACGCGTTCACAGAGACGCGCTGGGTCACGATACGCGGCGACATCGCGCCCTACCCGTTCTGATCCGTCATTCTCTTCGTCTTTCCCGGCCTTTCCCGGCCTTTTCCTGCCCCGGCGGCGTGCCTCTGCCTGACGCGGGCACGCCGCCCGGGCCGCTACCCTCGGTCCCATGGACGCGCAGCCGTCGTTGTCGGTGCCTGAGTGGCTCGTGCTTGCCATCTTGGGCCAGCAGCCCATGCACGGCTTCGCGGTCGCCCAGCTCACCGCCCCCGACGGCGAGCTCGGCCGGATCTGGCAGATCCCCAAGGCGGTGATCTACCGCTCCATCGGCCGGCTCGTGGACGCCGGCCTGATCACGCCCGAGGGCACGGAGCCTGGCCAGGGCCCGCAGCGGACCGTCTACGCCGCGACGGAGGACGGCCGCGCCGCCGCGCTGGTCTGGCTGTACAC
>JASHPP010000567.1 GCA_030038035.1 Trebonia sp. | reverse complement strand
ATCTGGACCCGGTCGCCGACGCTGGCGGTGAACGCCTGCCACCCGGCCCAGTCCTCCTCGTCAAGCGGGTCCTCGATCAGCACCAGCGGGTAGCTGCCCAGCCAGTCCTGGTAGATGACCGCCATCTCCTCCGATGTCCGCGACTTCCCCTCGAAGAGGTACCCGCCATCGCCGTAGAACCCGGTCGCCGCGGCGTCAAACGCGACCGCGACCTCGCGACCCGGGGTGTACCCCGCCTTGCCGATCGCCTCGATGATCAGGTCGAACGCGGCCCTGTTGTGCTCGAGGTCCGGCGCGAAGCCGCCCTCGTCGCCCACGCCCGTGCCCAGGCCGTGCTGCTTGAGCACGGACTTCAGCGCGTGGTAGGTCTCCGCCCCCCAGCGCAGCGCCTCGGCGAACGTCGGAGCGCCGATCGGCGCGATCATGAACTCCTGGATGTCCACGTTGGAGTCGGCATGCGCGCCGCCGTTCAGGATGTTCATCATCGGCACCGGCAGCACGTGCGCGTTCGGGCCGCCGAGGTAGCGGAAAAGCTGCAGGCCGGCGGACTCGGCGGCGGCGCGGGCCACCGCCATGGACACGCCGGCGATCGCGTTCGCGCCGAGCCGCGACTTGCCCGGGGTCCGGTCCAGGTCGATCATCGCCTCGTCCACCAGCCGCTGATCGTCGGCCTCATGACCCACCAGCTCGGACTGGATCTCGTCAACGACCGCATCGATCGCACGGGAAACGGCCCTGCCGCCGTACTCCGCCCCGCCGTCCCGCAGCTCCACGGCCTCGAACGCCCCCGTTGACGCGCCGCTCGGCACCCCGGCCCGGCCAGCGGAGCCGTCATCGAGGACGACCTCGACCTCCAGCGTCGGGTTCCCCCGCGAGTCCAGGATCTGCCTGGCATGCACCGCTTCGATGGACGCCACCGTCGGCTCCTTGCTGTAGACCAGCTTCGCTTCGGTATCGAGCCTAGTGGAGGCAACCGCGATCCGGCCTACCGGGCACGCCGGCACACCGGCGCGTGATACCAGGGCTGTGCCGGCCTGCGCCGCGCCCTCGACCTCATCGGCGTACCGCTGCCACTGACGATCGCGTAAACGCCCCGCACCCGCCAGAGAAGTCCGGCCGGCAGCATGAACGCTCAGGCGTACAGTAACTTCGAGTGCCTCGTCCATGAACGTTGTTCGTGTAATTGATTCTCTAACCGGGTGAGAGGCGCCGGCTGCCCTTAGTACGTCATATTCGCGGTTCCCGGCGCTACTGCTGGCGATTAGATTTCCGAATCTTGTACACGATGCATCTAAGATCCATGATGAAGGGCCCGAGGTCATGGAGGTCGAAGAAATCGTAATGGCGCGTTTTAACGAATTCCAAGAGGATGGTGCAAACGGCAGTGAAACGGGAAACGCTGTCTGGCCGCCCGCCTCGTCCCCAGTTAGCCGAAAGCCACCGCAGGTCACCATAGACCCAGCGGGTCCGGACGCCGGACCGGTGTGTGATGACTGGGGGTACATCTAGCCCAGTCGCCCAGCGCCATATCATGATCGGGAAGTCAACGCCTGATTGAACCGCGTTCTCTATCGTTCCGGCGAGTCTGGCATTAATCTCCATCAGTAGCGGACGATTATGTGCGTCGCGGCGGAATTCAACCTCGCAGACGCCCTGCAGACCTATGGCCTTAGCCAGTAGCACCGCCGGGTCGAGGATGTCGGGAGGCACCTGGATACTCTCCCGCAGCACCGAGACGCCGCCCAAGGGCGGACTGGTACGATGCGCCACGTGCCCGCAGCTGGCTACCACCTCGTCGTCCACAACGAATAGCGAAACACCCTCACGGCGACCGGGCGCCCATTCTTGCGCCAGGGCCCCAGTGCCTGCGGCCAGGAAACGCAGGGTCGCTTCTCGGGCCTCGTCCTGGTTGATGACATCGACGGGCACATTGCGACCTGCAGTTCGGTCAGTCCAAGAGACCAGGGGCTTCAGGACGAACGGGAACCCAAGCTCTGCCACCGCTGCGGGTAGGTCGTCGGGACCGTTGATTCTTACCGATCGCGGCTGTGGTATGCCCAACTCGCGCGCGACCTCCAGCGTCCGGTCCTTGTCATTGGCGATTTCGAGGGCATGCTCGGGGGCGAGCGCAAGGACGCAGCCGAGTTCGCCTAGCTGCTGACGGTACGGCCGCAGTATGGCAATGCTGGCATCACCGTTCGGCAGTACGACACGTGGGGAGTGATACCGCACGAATGCGATGATCGCTGCTGCGTATGCATCAGGGTCATGCGTGTAGCTCGGCAAGATTAGGACCCGAGCGCAGTAGCGGGAGCGGAACGCGGGAATAGGTGGACGCTCTCGGTAGTGAGCCAGGCTCTCGCCGATAGCAACACGCAGCCCTGCCCGGCCAAGACTCCGAGCGCTGGCCACGCTTTGCTTGCACCCCGCGTCCAGGATGAGAACGTCGTAACTCGTGTGCTCCTGCGGTTGCCCGGGGCCCTTTGGCGCAGCTCCCGCGGATTCCAACGTAACCATCTACCCTGGCCTCCGCCAAGACCGCCCGCACTGCACGAGTGCTGGAGAGTAGTACAGGAGTGAACTAGCCGCTGAACAGACAAGACCAACTTGCCTGGGACGGTAGACTATACCGGATTTATCAGACCTTATGGTCTTTTGATGGGATCGCCGGCCGCACGGCCCGTGGCTGTATCAAAGACGCCTGCTCCGCGGTCTGGGAGCCGCGCCACACAGTCGCCATGTCAGCACGCTGGGTGCAAATTTGATGGACGAGCAGACGGTCCAGGATTTCTGGCAGCATCACGCGTGCGGCGACGCCCAGGTGGGCGGGCTGCGCGAGCGTTTCGGCGGGGACTACGAGAAGTTCTTCACCGACTATGACGCTTCCGGTATAGGGCGCCGACTCCGAGAGCCTCATCTCCGCCGCGGCGCCTGCGGCAGGGCAGCGTGCTCGAGATCAGCCACGCCGAGGAGGAAATCCACCGGGTCCCCGACATCCGCTCCAAAGAGCCGGCGACCGGCAGGCCCTGAAACGTCGCGACCTCCGTCCTACAGGACCGCACCGTCATGCGACAGGAATTCGCTTTGCGGCAGGGGCCGCCTGCTGTCAGCTCGCGCCGCGCGTGCCAGCTGCCTTGCCAGCAGCGACGTG
>JASHPP010000566.1 GCA_030038035.1 Trebonia sp. | reverse complement strand
CCATGACACCGAAACCGCTGGTCGTCATCGCCGGCGACGGCCCGCTGTCGGTGAGCCTGCAGTCCAGGGCGGTCTCTCTCGGGGTGGACGCGAGATTCCCGGGGCACCGCGACGACGTGCCCGCGCTGCTGGCGGCGGCCGCGGTGTTCGTGCTGCCCAGCCTGTGGGAAGGCCAGCCGCTTGTGCTGCAGGAGGCGCTGCGCGCGGGCGTGCCGATCGTCGCGTCACGGGCCGGCGGAATACCGGACCTCACCGGCAAGGGCGCGGCGCTCCTCGTGCCGCCTGGGAACCCCGTGAGCCTGGCGAACGCGGTCAGGATCGTACTGGAAGACCCGGCGCTGGCCGCCCGGCTGCGGGACGCGGCGGCCAAGCGGGGTGCCGCGCTCCCCGCCGAGGACGACGCCGTGCATGCCGCGCTTGAGTCCTACGCGTCTGCGGGCAAGCTCGCGACTGCGCCGCGGCGCCCGTCCTGAGATACTGGCCTCGTGCCGCTCACCGCCACGTGCCTGTGCCTGCTCACCCGGATCGGCGGCGACGGCCAGCGCCAGGTGCTCCTCGGGCACAAGAAGACCGGCTTCGGCACCGGGAAGATCGTCGGGCTCGGCGGGCACGTCGAACCCGGCGAGTCCCCGGCCGACGCGGCCGCCCGCGAGGTGAAAGAGGAAGCGGGGATCGACGTGCCGCCCGCGGCCCTGCGCGAGGTCGCCTACGTGACGTTCCTCTTCCCTGTGTGCCCGCGGTGGGACATGACGGTCTCGATCTTCACCGGCGCCGACTGGACGGGCGAGGCGGCGGAGACCGCCGAGATCACGCCCGCATGGTTCCCGGTCACCGGCCTTCCGCTCGACCGCATGTGGGACGACGCGCGGTACTGGCTGCCGCGCATCCTCGCCGGGGAGCGGGTGCGCGCCACCTTCACCTACGCCGACGACTGCGAAACCGTCGCCGAAGCAACTCTCGCACCGCTAGCCACGTGACCAGCCCTGCCCCATCGCCCGCGCCGCGTTATCGCGAAGACTTATTTTATGGAGTAGAGATTTTGCACTTCTGGGTACACAAAGTCTTCGTGTAGAAAAAAGTCTTCGCGATCCGGCGTTTCCCGGCCATCCGCCGCGAGGCCACCGACGTCAACGGTCCCGGACGGCATCACCGAAGCCAGTCGGCGGCGATGCGCTCCGCGAGCCGCTCGACGAGCGGGCCCGCGTTGGCCATGGAGCGGCCCACGTCGGGTTCGATGGCGGTGAGCGGGTAGGCGGCCGCGATCCCGGCCGCCCGCAACTGCGCGGCCGACAGCGTGCACACCCCGGCGACCGCGACCACAGGGACCGCCGGGTCGTGCGCGGCGGCCGCGCGCGCCACCCCTACGGGCGCCTTGCCGCGCAGCGTCTGCGTGTCGAGCGCGCCCTCGCCGGTGATCACCAGCCGCGCGCCGTCCAGCTGCCGGCCGAACGAGAGCATGTCGAGCAGCAGCGCGATCCCTGGCCGCAGCCGGGCGCGCAGGAACAGCAGCGCCGCGAAGCCAAGCCCGCCCGCGGCCCCGGCACCGGGCGCGTCGCGGGCGGCGTTCCCGCCCCGGCCGCCCGCCGCCTCCGCCGCCTCCGCCGCCTCAGCCGCCTCCGCCACGTCCGCCCAGCGCGCCAGGCCCGCCTCGAGCAGCCTGACGTCCGCGGCCGACGCGCCCTTTTGCGGCGCGTAGACCGCGGCCGCCCCCGACGGCCCGAGCAGCGGGTTGTCCACGTCGCTCGCCACGAGGAACTCGACGCCGGACAGGTCGGACATCCGTGACAGGTCAAGCGCGGCGAGCCGGGCCAGCGCCGCCCCGCCCGGCGCGAGCTCCCGCCCGCGGCCGTCGGCGAGCCGCGCCCCGAGCGCCTGCACCAGCCCGGCCCCGCCGTCCGTGGTGGCGACCCCGCCGAGGCCGAGCACGATCCGGGTGGCGCCGATCCCGATGGCCGCCAGGATCAGCTCGCCGACGCCGAAACTGGATGCCGTCAAGGGCGCGAGCGAGCCGGCCCCCAGCCGCGACAGCCCGCACGCCTGCGCCGCCTCGATGACCGCGGTCCCGTCAAGCAGCCCGAACGCGGCGGCGACCGGCCGCCCGACGGGTCCGGACACCCCGGCGACAATCCGCTGGTAGCCCGCCGTGACCGCCGCGTCGACCGTCCCGTCACCCCCGTCGGCGACCGGCAGCCGCACGGCATCGCCGGCGAAGCCCGCGCGCGCCAGGCCGCACGCGACCCGGTCGGCGACCTCGCCCGCGGACAGGCTGCCCTTGAACTTGTCCGGGGCGATCAGCACCCGCTCAGCCATGGTCAGCCTCTCGCGAAGGCGGCAACTGTCGCCACGAACAAGCACGCCGCCCATCACATCTCGCCGCCCCCGCGCCGCAGCAGACGCCCGCGCGGCGGCCCGGCAGCGTCGACTTCAACGCCGCCCAGCCATACCCGGGACACCCGCCCGGTCAGCGTCCGCCCCTCATACGGGGTGACCGGGTGCCGGTGCAGCAAATCCTCCCCCCGCACCGCGAACGACGCCACCGGGTCGAACGCCACCAGGTCCGCGTCACAGCCCACGGCGATCCGCCCTTTCGACGGCAGCCCCGCCAGCGACGCGGGGAACGCGGACATCCACCGGGCGACGTCTGCCAGCGAGTGTCCCCGCCGCCCCGCCACCGACCACACCGCGGGCAGCCCGACCTGCAGCGACGCGATCCCGCCGAACGCGGTCCTGAAGTCCCCGCCCGCCAGGTCCTTCAGGGCAGGCGCGCACGGCGAGTGGTCAGAGACCACGCAGTCGATCACGCCCGCCGCGAGGGCCCGCCACAGCGCCTCCCTGTTGGCCGCGTACCTGATCGGCGGGCAGCACTTGAACTCGGTGCGCCCGTCCGGCACCTCCTCGGCGGCGAAGAACAGGTAATGCGGGCAGGTCTCCGCGGACAGCAGGACCCCGGCCGCCTTGGCCGCGCCGATCAGCGCCGCGCAGTCACCGGCGGCCAGGTGCGCGATGTGCGCCCGCGCACCGGTCGCGGCGGCGGCGGACACCACGGTCTCGATCGCCCGCCGTTCGGCGACCGTCGGCCGGGACGCCACGAAGGCGTCGTAACCGGGCCCGCGGGGCGCGGTCACCTCACCGGGGTCCTCCGCGTGCACGATCAGCGGCGCGCCGTCGGCGGCGACGGCCTTCATCGCGGCCCGCAGCTCACCGCGGTCGAGCGGAGCGAACTCCGGCAGACCTGAGTCGATCAGGAAGCACTTGAACCCGACCGCGCCCGCGTCAAGCAGCGCCGAGAGCTCGCCGAGGTTTCCCGGCACCGCGCCGCCCCAGAACGCCACGTCCACCGCGCACTGGCCGGCCGCCGCCGCGGCCTTCGCGCGCAGCGCCGCCGCCGACGTCGTCGCCGGCACCGAGTTCAGCGGCATGTCGCAGATCGTCGTGATCCCGCCTGCCAGCGCCGCCCTGGTGGCGGTCGCGAACCCCTCCCACTCGGTCCGCCCCGGCTCGTTCACGTGCACATGCGTGTCCACCAGCCCGGGCAGCAGGGCAAGCTCGCCGAGGTCCACATCCGCGGCCGCGCCAAGCTGGGCACCGTAGGCCGCGATGTCCGCGATCCTTTTATCCCGAACGAGCACGGCCGCCTCCCGTACCCCATCAGGCAGCGCCACCCGGGTCGACCTGACGACCAGCGTCTCGCTCATAGCCACCCGAAACTGCCGGAGCTGTCCGCCGGGTCGGCAGGGAAGTACTCCAGCCCGACGCTGCCCGCGTAGCCCTGCGCGGCGAGCTGCGCGAACAGCGGCTCGAAGTCCAGCGTCCCGGTGCCGGGCGCGCCTCGCCCCGGCGGGTCGGCGATCTGCACGTGACCGATCCGGTCCCGGTGCCGCGACAGCACCCGCGGCACGTCTTCTCCCATCGTCGCGAGGTGGTAGGCGTCGGCGAGGAACGCGACGTTGGCCGCGGGCACCTTGTCGATCACCGCGAACGCGGCGGCGCTTGAGTCGATCGGGAACGCGGGAACGTCGACCGAGTTGATCGCCTCGACCAGGACGGACGCGCCGGCCGTCGCGGCGGCCGCGGCGGCGATCGCGAGGTTCTCGATCGCGACCGCGTCCTGCTCGGCCGGGTCCACGCCGTCAAGCCGGTTCCCGTACGCCGCGTTCAGCCGCCTGCACCCGGTCCGCCGCGCGATCTCCACGCACGCCGGGATGTTCTCGCGGAACGCCGCGGCCGCCGCGGGAATCGACACAAGGCCGCGCTCTCCGGCCGCCATGTCACCGGTGTGGAAGTTGAGGCTGACCAGCTCCACTCCCGCGTCGGCGAGCGCCCCGACGAACGCGTCCGCGTCGGCGTCCGACGGCACGATCTCCGCCCACGGCCACCAGAACTCCACCGCGTCGAATCCCGCCGCCTTCGCCGCGGCCGGCCGCGCCAGCAGCGGAAGCTCGGTGAACAGGATCGAGCAGTTCACGTCGAACCGCAGCCCATAGGTGCGCATGGGGGAATCTACCTGCTCTTTCGTTCGCGCCGTACTGCCGGAGGGCACATCCGGGGCACATGGCCGAGAGCGGCATCCACGATCGTACTTGTTTCCCGGTCAGTATCCGGCCACTCGCCCCAATGTCGCCCAATGTCGCCCCAAGGCGTGTGACAGCTTTTTCTCTACGGCTTCAAGGGCGCGCCCGCGGCACGCCAGTGCCGGGCCTGAGCCCGTACGATCGCAGGAGGGCGCCAGCTGGCTGGGGAGTGCGTGAACTCAGACGGGCAGCGCCACCAGGCCGATGGGCCCGGCGGGGAAAGCAGGGGGACTGGCCGCATTCCGGGGCGTCGGCCCTGTCGCGCCCTCCCGGGCAGTGGCCCTGCCGGGCGCGCCGCCGACGCCGGGCGCCCGTCCCCGCTATCGCCGGACCTGTGCCGACCCGCCGTAACGCAGCACCCGGCACGCGCATGCGGAACCGGGCTTGGCCCGTCCTCCGTGCTGCAGCATCCTCTCGCCGCCCAAGGTCACTGTCAGGGGCGCTCCCT